>NZ_LZMG01000074.1:0-739 GCF_001673615.1 Mycobacterium sp. 1245499.0 | reverse complement strand
GGTAACCCGTTGTGCTGACCCAGGTTCCCGGAGGCCAGCACCAGCGCAGTGCGGCGTTGAGTCCGTCGTGCTGGCGTTGGGCGGCCGAGCGTGGGTCGCGCTCGATGGCGTCTTGGGTGGGTGCGCCGTCCACACAGGGCGTGTCGTCGTCGGGGTTGCACATCCCGGGGGCGGCGAGTTTGGCTAGGACGGCTTCCAGGGTGGCGCGGGCTTCGGGGGTCAGCCAGCCGCGCAACGGCGACATGCCGTCGGCCTGCTGGTTGCCCAGGGTCAGACCACGCGCCCGCGCGCGGTCGTCGTCGGTGTAGGTGCCGTCGGGGTTGAGGCAGTCGGCCAGGGTGCGGGCCAACCCGGCGAGTTGTTCGGGGCGAAACCGGCTGCCCTCGGTGGCCAGCCGCGCTTCGGCCCGCTCGCGGGTCGGCATGTCGATCCAGCCGGGCAGCTGGTGGTAGAACTTGCGGATCACCGCCACCTGGCCCGCGCCCAGCTCGCCCCGGCGTTGTCCGGCGGCGGTGGCGGGCAGCATCGGGCCCAGCGGTTCGCCGGTCAGGCCGTGGCGCGGGCCCAAATCGCGTGCCTCGTTGAGGCGGCGGGCGGCTTCAGCGCGGCTGATCAGGGTCGCCTCGGCGATGGCCTGGACTGCTGTGGCGCCGAGTTCGACCGAGGGTGCTTGGCGGGCCAGGGAATTGATCACGGGGTGCTCGACGGCTGGGATGCGCCGGCGCTGCTTCTCGCAGCG
>NZ_LZMG01000073.1:0-31140 GCF_001673615.1 Mycobacterium sp. 1245499.0 | reverse complement strand
CAGCATGATGGTGGTGTCCGGACGCAGTACGGAGCAGGTCCGCGAGCTGGCGACGCTGATCTGACGGCCGCGCGCGCCAAACTAGAACACGTTCTAATTTTCTTGCCAGGGGCTTAGAACGCGTTCTAGATTGTCCGGATGGCACGCCCGACGACGAAGCAGCGCGCGCGGCCGTCAGATCAGCGTCGCCAGCTCGCGGACCTGCTCCGTACTGCGTCCGGACACCACCATCATGGTGACGCCGGCGGCCTCCCAGGCCTTGATCTGCTTACGCACGTAGTCGATGTCGCCGACGATCGCGGCGTCGTCAATCACCTCGTCGGGGATGATCTCGGCGGCCTTGTCCTTCTGGTTGCTACGGAACAACTTCGTCACGTCGTCGACCACTTGCGCGTAGCCCATCCGCCGGTAGACGTCGGCGTGGAAGTTGGTGTCCTCGGCGCCCATGCCGCCCATGTAGAGCGCGATGTAGGGCTTCATCGCCGCGAACGCCGCGCTGCGGTCCTCGGTGATCACGATGTTGGCCGTCGCGCAGATCTCGAAGTCCTCGCGGCTGCGGCGAGCGCCCGGCCGGGCGAACCCCTCGTCCAGCCACTCGTTGTAGGTGTCAGCCATGCGCGGCGTGTAGAAGATCGGCAGCCAGCCGTCGCAGATCTCGGCGGCCAGCGCGACGTTCTTCGGCCCCTCGGCGCCCAGCATGATCGGGATGTCGGCCCGCAGCGGATGGGTGATGGGCTTGAGCGGTTTGCCCAAACCCGTTGCGCGCTCACCGGTCAGCGGCAGCGGGTAATGCGGCCCGGCGCTGGTCACCGGCGCCTCGCGCGCCCACACCTGCCGGATGATGTCGATGTACTCGCGGGTGCGGGCCAGCGGCTTGGGGAAGGACTGGCCGTACCAGCCCTCGACCACCTGCGGGCCGGAGACACCCAGGCCGAGGACGTGCCGGCCCCCGGACAGGTGGTCGAGCGTCAACGCCGCCATCGCGCAGGCCGTCGGGGTGCGTGCGGACAGCTGAACCACCGACGTGCCCAGCCGCACCCGCGACGTCGACGAACCCAACCAGGCCAGCGGGGTGTAGGCGTCGGACCCCCAGGCCTCGGCGGTGAAGACGGCGTCGTAGCCGGCCTCCTCGGCCGCGGCGACGAGCTCACCGTGGTTGTGCGGCGGCTGAGCGCCCCAATATCCCAGCTGCAATCCCAGCTTCATCGTCGTCACCCTTCCGGTGGTCGTCCCGATCCAAGAAAGATTTGAATCCGTTCTTAGAACCTGTTCTACTCGATGGCGTGACAGCCAGCTCGAGTAGCCCGCCCCTGATGGATCACCCTGAGCCACCGCTCGCCGCGCCACTGACGTTGTCCTTCGACTACACCCGTTCAGTCGGCCCCACGCTGAGCAAGTTCTTCACCGCCCTGCGCGACCGCCACATCCTGGGCGTGCGCGGATCGGATGGCCGGGTGCACGTGCCGCCGGCCGAATATGACCCGGTCACCTATGAGCCGCTGGGCGAGATGGTACCGGTGTCTAGCGTCGGCACCGTGGTCTCCTGGACCTGGCAGCCCGACCCCATCGAGGGACAGCCGCTGGACCGGCCGTTCGCCTGGGCGCTGATCAAGCTCGACGGGGCCGACACGCCGTTGATCCACGCCGTTGATGCGGGTGAGCCCAAGGCCATCAAGACCGGCTCCCGGGTGCACGCGCACTGGGTCGACGAGCCGGTGGGCGCCATCACCGACATCGCGTATTTCGCGCTCGGGGAGGAACCCGAGGCCGTGGCCGAGCAGTCCGACGGCGACAAGGACCCGGTGACCATGATCGTCACGCCGGTGTCGCTGACCATCCAGCACAGCGCCTCGCACGAAGAGAGCGCCTACCTGCGGGCCATCGCGCAGGGCAAGCTGCTGGGCGCGAAGACGGGCGAGAACGGCAAGGTTTACTTCCCGCCGCACGGCGCCGACCCGGCCACCGGCCAGCCGACGACCGAGTTCGTCGAGCTGCCCGACAAGGGCACCGTGACGACGTTCGCGATCATCAACATCCCGTTCCAGGGTCAGCGCATCAAGCCGCCGTATGTGGCGGCCTACGTGTTGCTCGACGGAGCCGACATCCCGTTCTTGCATCTGGTCGCCGACATCGACGCCCACGAGGTACGGATGGGCATGCGCGTCGAGGCGGTGTGGAAACCCCGCGAGGAGTGGGGATTTGGCATCGACAACATCGAGTACTTCCGGCCGACCGGGGAACCCGACGCCGACTACGACACCTACAAGCACCACCTGTAAAGGGCTTACCTGCACATGAGCGCTCGCAACGTTGCGGTCGTCGGCTTTGCCCACGCCCCACACGTCCGCCACACCGACGGCACCACCAACGGTGTCGAGATGTTGATCCCGTGCTTCGCGCAGCTGTACGAGGAGCTGGGCATCGAACGGACCGACATCGGCTTCTGGTGTTCCGGATCATCTGATTACCTTGCCGGACGGGCATTTTCGTTCATCTCGGCGATCGACTCGATCGGTGCCGTTCCGCCGATCAACGAGTCGCACGTCGAAATGGACGCCGCCTGGGCGCTTTACGAGGCCTACATCAAAATCCTCACCGGCGAGGTCGACACCGCGCTGGTGTACGGCTTCGGCAAGTCCTCGGCCGGCATCCTGCGCCAAATCCTGACGCGGCAGACCGACCCCTACACCGTCGCGCCGTTGTGGCCCGATTCGATCTCGCTGGCCGGGCTGCAGGCACGCATCGGGCTCGACACCGGTAAGTGGACCCAGGAGCAGATGGCGCGGGTGGCCTTCGACTCCTTTGCCAATGCGCGCCGCGTGGACAACGTCGAGGGGTCGATCAGCGTGGCGGAACTGCTCGAACGGCCGTTCTTCGCCGACCCGCTGCGTCGCCACGACATCGCGCCGATCACCGACGGCGCCGCGGCGATCGTGCTCGCGGCCGGTGACCGGGCGCGTGAGCTGCGCGAAAACCCGGCCTGGATAACGGGAATCGAGCACCGCATCGAAACGCCGGTGCTGGGCGCGCGCGATCTCACCGAGTCGCCGTCGACAAAGGCCGCGGCCCACGTGGCCACCGGCGGCCGGACCGACAACCTCGACGTGGCCGAGATCTGTGCGCCGTTCACCCACCAGCACCTGATCATCGCGGAAGCCATCCGGATCCCGGGTCCCACCAAGGTGAACCCGTCCGGTGGCGCGTTGGCGGCCAACCCCATGTTCGTCGCCGGCCTCGAACGCATCGGCTTTGCAGCACAACACATCTGGAACGGTTCGGCCGAGCGGGTGCTGGCGCACGCCACCAGCGGCCCTGCGCTTCAACAAAACCTGGTCGCGGTCATGGAAGGAAAGAACTGATGGCCGGTGCAGGGCCAAACGTCGCTGCGGTACTAGGTACCGGACAGACGAAGTACGTCGCCAAACGCCAAGACGTTTCGATGAACGGTCTGGTGCGCGAGGCGATCGACCGGGCGCTGGCCGACTCCGGCAGCACCTTCGACGACATCGACGCCGTCGTGGTCGGCAAGGCGCCGGACTTCTTCGAGGGCGTGATGATGCCCGAGCTGTTCATGGCCGACGCCATGGGCGCCACGGGCAAGCCGCTGATCCGGGTGCACACCGCGGGTTCGGTCGGTGGGTCCACCGGTGTGGTGGCCGCCAGCCTGGTGCAGTCCGGCAAGTACCGGCGCGTCCTGGCGATGGCGTGGGAGAAGCAGTCGGAGTCAAACGCCATGTGGGCGTTGTCGATTCCCATTCCGTTCATCAAGCCGGTCGGTGCCGGCGCGGGTGGGTACTTCGCCCCGCACGTGCGCTCCTACATTCGTCGATCCGGTGCGCCGACGAACATCGGAGCCATGGTCGCGGTCAAGGACCGGCTCAACGGCGCCAAGAATCCGCTGGCGCACCTGCACCAGCCCGACATCACGCTGGAGAAGGTGATGTCCTCGCCCATGCTGTGGGACCCGATCCGTTACGACGAGACCTGCCCGTCTTCCGACGGTGCGGCCGCCGTGGTGATCGGCAACGAGGAGGCCGCCGAAGCCCGCCTTACGCAAGGACATCCGGTGGCGTGGATCCACGCCACCGCGTTGCGCACCGAGCCGCTGCAGTTCTCCGGGCGCGACCAGGTGAGCCCGCAGGCCGGGCGTGACGCCGCCGCGGCGCTGTGGAGGGCCGCCGGCATCGAGAGCCCCATCGACGAGATCGACGCCGCGGAAATCTACGTGCCGTTCTCCTGGTTCGAACCGATGTGGTTGGAAAACCTCGGATTTGCCGCCGAGGGTGAAGGCTGGAAGCTCACCGAAGCCGGCGAGACGAAGATCGGCGGCCGGTTGCCGGTCAACCCGTCGGGCGGCGTGCTGTCGTCGAACCCGATCGGTGCCTCGGGCCTGATTCGCTTCGCCGAAGCGGCGATCCAGGTGATGGGCAAGGGTGGCGACCACCAGGTACCCAACGCGCGAAAGGCCTTGGGACACGCCTACGGTGGCGGCTCGCAGTACTACTCGATGTGGGTGGTGGGCGCCGACAAGCCCGCGGCCCAGAAGGTCTCGTGAGCGCGCCGACGACGATGCAGCGGGGGCACCTCCCGCTTGCGGGGGAGAGCGGCGCCGTTGACTGAGCATCCCGCGCACGAGGCCGGCCGCCGCTCCCGCGAGGCGGTGGCGGCCCGGGACAAGGATGCCTGGCTGGCGGTGTTCGCCGACGACGCCATCGTCGAGGACCCGATCGGGCCGTCGGTGTTCGACCCCGAGGGCCTCGGCCACCGTGGCCGGGACGCGATCTCGGCCTTCTGGGACAAGGCGATCGCCCCCACCACGAAGATCGAGTTCTTCTTCCGCGACACCTACCAGTGCGGCAACGAGGAAGCCAACGTCGGGCACATCCTCATCACGACCGGCGAATATCAGACGACCGCCGAGGGCGTCTTCACCTACCGGGTCAACACCGAGGGCCAGATGGTGGCCCTGCGCGCCTACTGGGAGATGGATCGGGCGGCGGCCAACACCCGCAAAATCTAGAGCGGTTCGCCGGCGGTGAAACCTACGGCGCGACACGCCGGTTGAGGATCGCTGATTTCACATTCGGCGGCATGTCGATGTCAGGCTTATGCCCATGTCCGACAAGCACGTCGTACTCGTCCACGGCTCATGGAGCCGCGGGCAGCAGTGGGCCCCCGCCCAGGCCGCCTTTGCGGAACGCGGCTTCACGGTGCATACCCCGACCTTGCGGCACCACGGACTGCCGCTGCACGAAGGTGCGGCCAAGATTGCGTCGTTGAGTATCCGTGACTACTTAGATGATCTCGTCGCCCTGGTCGCATCGCTGGACTCCCCGCCGCTGTTGGTCGGACATTCGCTGGGCGGTCTGCTAGTCCAACTGGTCGCTGCCCGCACGCCACACGCTGGCCTGATCGCCGCCTGTCCGTCGTCGGTGGGTCCATCCGGCCTTAACCGCACGACTCTGGGTATCGCCCTACCGCACGCGTTGAAGACGCGGCCGTGGACCAAACCGGTCTATCCCCCGACGTGGCAACAGTTTTGGCGGGGCGTCGCGGCCACACAAACCCAGGAGGCTGCGCGCGCGGCGTTCAACGACCTGGTCTGCGAATCCGGACGGGTGCTGTTCTTCGAGCTCGCTATGCCGTGGCTGGACCGAGCCAAGGCCGCGAAAGTGGACCGCAGCGCCATCGCGGGACCTGTGCTCGTGATCGGGGGCGGCCGAGACCGTATGGTGCCGCCGGGGTTGGCACGCCGGACCGCCGCCCGATTTGCACGCGCGAGCTACGCCGAAATTCCCGATTCCGATCACATGGTGTTCTATGGAGCCGCGTTACCGGTCACGATGAGCTACATCGATGACTGGCTCACGCGAAATTGCGGCATAACCGGCGATTCGGCCTAGAGCGGTTCCAGCCCGGCCAGATGCCGCTGGGCCAGGTCGCGGTAGGCCTGCGGGTTCACCTTGACCCACATCTCAGCGCCGGTCCCGGCGACCGGGCCCTTGATCTGCGCCGGCGCCCCGACCGCCAGCATACCGGCCGGGATCTGGCTGCCGGCCGTCACCAGCGAATGCGCGGCGACCAGGCTGCGTGCGCCGATCACCGCGCCGTCCAGCACGGTGGCGTGGTTCGCGATCAGCGCCTCCTGCCCCACGTGCACGCCATGAATGACACACAGATGCGCGACCGTCGCGCCCGGACCGATGTCGACCGGTATTCCGGGCGGCGCGTGCAGCACCGAGCCGTCCTGGACGTTGGCGCCCTCGCGCACCACGATGGGCCCGTAGTCGCCGCGCAGCACGGCGTTGAACCAGACCGAGGCGCCCGCCTCCACCACGACGTCGCCGATCAGGGTGGCCGTCGGGGCCACGAAAGCTGTGGGATCGACCCGTGGCGCGCGGCCCTCGAACGCAAACAGCGGCATCGTTTAGATATACCGCAGTGCGCATATGCCGTGGCCAGGCTCGCCGTCGTTGCGCGCCCCCGCTGAAAAACTGTAACGTGTTCTAGTTAGAGGCCCAGCGAGTTGGAGGTGACAGGTGAGTACCGACACCAAGGCGGTCGGCATCCGGGAGATCGATCCCGGCGCCTTGCCGACCAGATACGCCCGCGGCTGGCACTGCCTGGGCGTTGCAAAGGACTTCCAGGACGGCAAGCCGCACTCGATCGAGGCGTTCGGCACCAAGCTGGTCGTTTTCGCCGACTCGCAGGGCGACATCAAGGTTCTGGACGGCTACTGCCGCCACATGGGCGGGGACCTGTCTGAGGGCACCATCAAGGGCGACGAGGTCGCCTGCCCGTTCCACGACTGGCGCTGGGGCGGCGACGGCCGCTGCAAGCTGGTGCCCTACGCCAAGCGCACGCCCAAGACGGCGCGCACCCGCTCGTGGACCACCGACGTGCGCGGCGGCCTGCTGTTCGTCTGGCACGACCACGAGCAGAATCCGCCGGACCCCGCGGTGCGCATTCCCGACATCCCCGAAGCGGCCAGCGATGAATGGACCGACTGGCGGTGGAACAGCATCCTCATCGAGGGGTCCAACTGCCGCGACATCATCGACAACGTCACCGACATGGCGCACTTCTTCTATATCCATTTCGGGTTGCCGACCTACTTCAAAAACGTCTTCGAGGGCCACATCGCCTCGCAGTACCTGCACAACGTGGGCCGGCCCGACGTCAACGACCTCGGCACCACTTACGGGGAGGCGCATCTTGATTCGGAGGCCTCCTACTTCGGGCCGTCGTTCATGATCAACTGGCTGCACAACAGCTACGGCGGTTACAAGGCCGAGTCGATCCTGATCAACTGCCACTACCCGGTGACTCAGAACTCGTTTGTGCTGCAGTGGGGCGTCATCGTCGAAAAGCCCAAGGGCATGGACGAAAAGATGACCGACAAGTTGTCGAAGGTGTTCACCGAGGGCGTCAGCAAGGGCTTCCTGCAGGACGTCGAGATCTGGAAGCACAAGACCCGCATCGACAATCCGCTGCTGGTCGAGGAGGACGGCGCCGTTTATCAGTTGCGCCGTTGGTATCAGCAGTTCTACGTCGACGTCGCCGACATCGAGCCGGAGATGGTGGAGCGCTTCGAGATCGAGGTGGACACCACCCGCGCCAACGAGTACTGGAACGCCGAGGTCGAGCAGAACCTCAAGGCCAAGGACTCCGAGGCGGACGAGGCGGTCACCGACGACGTCCCGGCCCAGCAACGCTAGGAATCATGGGCGACGATCAGCCGGCGGTACCTGACGTCGATCAGCTCGCGCGATCGATGTTGTTGCTGCACGGCGATCAGCACGACCACGACGAGAAGCCCGCGGGCAACGGCGGCTCCCGATCCTGGTCGAAGTCAAGGGATTTCACCAACGACCCGCAGCGCGCCGCGGCCGTCGCCGAAGCCAGTCGCGCCGACCGCGAGCGCTACCTCAACTCCGGGCTGCTGCCGGTCGACTGCCGGTTCTGCCACGTGCGGGTCACCGTCCGCCGGCTCGGGCCGGGACACACCGCCGTGCAGTGGAACACCGAAGCGTGGCAACGCTGCGCGCACTTCACCGAGGTGCGCGAGTCGGGGGGCGACACCGCGCGCACCCGGTCGTGCCCCAAACTCGCCGACAGCATCGAGCATGCGGTCGCCGAGGGCTACCTCGACGACGACCCGGACCAAGACTAGGCGGGCACAAGGCGTGCCAGCCGGGCGCGGAAGCCGTTGTGCGGCTAGGTTTTACAGACCCGCGAAGCGCTCCTTGACGGTCTCGGTGGTGAGGCCGTAGTCGGCCAGCGAGTAGGTGTGCTTGGGCGCCCGCGGGCCGGACTGGCTGTCGGCGTGGGTCTTTTCCATGGCGGCCCTGGCCTCGCCGGTCAGCGTCAGGCCGAAGTGGCGATAGATGTCGGCCACGGTGCCCAGCGGGTCGGCGATCAATTCCTTGTAGTCGACGTCGTAGAACTGCGACGGGCTGTATTTGGCCCGCGCGGTGTTGAACCGCTCCAGCCCCCGCGACCAGGTTTCCATTGCGTCGGCACCGATTCGGGCGCCGGTGAACGACGTCGACCATCCCTCGGCGGTGTGCTGCGCCAGCGAGCACATCGAGGCCATGATCGTTTCGACCGGACGATGGGTCTGGATCACCAACGCGTCGGGATAGGTCGCCATCAACGCGTCCAACGCGAACAGGTGGCTGGGATTCTTGAGCACCCACCGCTTGTCGGCGTCGTTGAGCCCGATCAGCTGCAGGTTGCGGCGGTGCCGCTGATACGACGGCGTCCAGTCCTGCTCCGAGAGCCACTGCGAGTAAGTGGGCAGGTGCGCCAAGGTCTCGTAGGACGCCGAATGCAGCGACTGCCGCAGCAGCTGCCAGCACTCCTCCAGCTCGTATGCCGCCATGAAATGCAGACCCGTGTAGTCCGGGTTTTTGGCATGGTGCTTGTTGAACTGCGCGTTCAGTTGGCTGTAAAACGGGTTGGAATCCCAGGTTTCACGAGGCGGACGCGGCTGTGGAAATTCGGCCAACCATAGATGTAGGCCCTGGTGCGCGGGATCGGCACCAAGCAGTCGATGCAGGGCCGTGGTGCCGGTGCGCACCAGGCCGGTGACGAAGATCGGCCGCTCGATGACCACGTCGGCGTGCTGCGGGTACTGCTTCCAGGCGGCTTCGGACAGCAGCCTGGCCACCAGCGCACCGCGCAGGAAGAACCGATTCATCTTGCTGCCCAGGGGCGTCAGGTCGGCATCGCGGCGGTAGGAGTCCAGCAGCACTTCCAGCGCTTCGAGGTAGTTGTCGTCGTTGCTGCCGAAATCGTCCAGCCCGATCATCTTGCTGGCCGACGCCTTCAGGTCGTCAACGGTGCCGACATCGGTACGTGCAACCGTCATCGCCATCTCCTCCTCATCGCTTCGCTTTGCATCGTCGATGGCGGCATTAGGTGTGGTACTCCCCGCAATTGACATCCAGTGTCTGCCCGGTGATGCCGCTGGACAGGTCGCTGGCCATGAACAGGATCGCCGAGGCAACCTCGTCCTCGGTCGGTAGCCGCTTCAGGTCGGAGCCTGCGGCGGTGGCCTCATAGATCTGCTCGGCCGTCGTGCCGTACTTGCCGGCTTGGTGGTTGAAGTAGCCCTGCAGTGTCTCGCCCCAGATATAGCCGGGCGCAACGGAATTGACTCTGATTCCCTGCTCGCCCAGCTCGGTGGCCAGCGAATGTGACATGGACAGCAGCGCGGATTTCGCCATCTTATAAGCGCCGTACTTGGCCTGCGAGTGCCGCAGCACCATGGAGTTGACGTTGACGATCGAGCCCTTCGACTCGGCCAGCGCCGGCGTGAACCCCTGGATGAGTCGCAGGGCGCCGAGCGCGCTGAGTTCGATCGCGTCGCGAATATGCTGAAAGCTCGTGCCGGAGAACGGTTTCAGCGACGGCACCCGGAACGCGTTGTTGATCAGCACGTCGACCTTGCCGTAGGCCTCCAAGGTGGCCTCGACCAGGTTGTTGACCTGGTCATCCTCGGTGATGTCGGTGCGCACCGTCGTCGCACGGCCTCCGAGGTCGGCGATCTGCTTGGCGACGTCGTCCAGGCGTTCCGGCGTGCGGGCCGCCAGCACCAGGTCGGCGCCTTCTCTCGTGCATCGGTGCGCCAGCGTCGTGCCCAGACCCGGGCCGACGCCGCTGATCACCACCACCTTGCCGTCGAGCAACTTCGTCATCCCAGCATCCTCGCCTGAATCTGTTGGTGGCGCAGCGCAATTCGCGCCCGCCAGTCGTCCTCTGAGATCTTGTTGTGGTCGTAGTACGGCAACGCGGCCGGCACCTTGTCAATGTCGACCACCTCGACGGTCGGACCGTCGGCGTCGGTGAGCTCACGCGACACCCGCTGCCAGCGGAACTGCAGGAAGCCACGCCGGTGCCCGACCGTCTCGACCCAGTTGGTCACTCCCGGATTCTGTTCGGCAACCACGATGCGGACCTTGCCGTCCGGATCCGCCTGCGCCTGAGTGTTGTTCAGCGAGGTCTGGTGGTTGATGTAGTCCAGCGAGATGTACCACAGGCTGCCCAGCTGGAAGCCGAGGTAGGGCGCGTCGGAGACCGGGATGGTGATGACCATCGCCTGATCCGGTCGCAGGTCGAAGTGCCCGACCGACGAGTACTGCGTGGCCAGTCCGCCCGGGGTCAGCCGCGGCGGCACCATGGTGTTGACCGGCAGGTCGAGATAAAACCACTGCGGGAATTGCAACCAGGTCTTCACTCGCTGGACGAGCTGCTTTCCTGCTGTCGCGTAACGCTTTTCGATCAGATCACGGGTCAAGGGCGGCGGCGCGGTGCCCGCCGTGTCGAGGCGGGAGATCGCCAGCGTGCCGCGCTGGGCCGACCAGTCCCCGTACACCTCGCGGATCACCAATTGTCCGGCGCTGGTCGGTCGCACCCGCCACTCGAAGCTGCCGTCGGGCGCGATCTCGAGCTCGCGGTCGTCGAATGCGGCCTGGCTGACGGGCACGAAGTCGTCGGTGTACTCGCCGCCGAGGAGCTGGAAACTCAGGTCGGTGGTGGTTCCGCGCCTGCCGGTGACCACGTAGTCGTGGTTGGCGTGCACCCGGGTACCGAAGTACAGGGTGTCGGGATTGTCCAGGCCCATCTTGGTGAAGGGTCCGGTACCCGACTGCAGGAAGGGATGGTCACGGTCGTAGTCCACGGCCAGATGGATGCAGCCCGAGATACACCCGGCCAGATACTGCAACCCTTCGAGCAGGTCGGCTTCGGTCTCGATGAACGGTGCGTCGGCCACCAACTGCTCGGCCTCTGCGATCGCAGCGGTGAGGGAATCAGAGAACACGCCTAGACGCTAGAACGTGTTCTACTTTTTCGTCAATGGCGAACGTTCCCGCGCGTCGGCCCCAGCGTTCAAGGACGACGCCGACTCACTACGGAGGGCAGGAGTGCGAAAGGTCGATCAGGTGCTGGCGGACGTCGGGATGCCGGTTGAGGTAGTCGATGACGTTGCCGTTACCGCCCTCCGCCTGCGACCTTTGCTGCAGCTGCTGGTGCAGGTCCGGATGCTTCTGCAGGTACGAGTCGATCGATGCACCCACGTCCTGATTGCATTGCGGAGCCGCGTTGGCGATGCCCGCCACGGGCAGCGCGATCACCGTTGCGGCGGCAGCGGTCATCAGCCCCCCGGCGAGCAGGCCGTACAGCCCGCGGCGACGGGCGCCGACTGTGTTGGATGTGCTCATAGCGCCAGGTTACTCGCGATACCTATGCGGCGCCTATGCGTGCCGTGGCCGAAGCGGCAGGTCAACGCTGGGCCGTGGCGCCGCTTTCCTGCTCGCGCTTGATCTCCAGCGCGATGTCGATCAGCTGGTCCTCCTGGCCGCCGATGAGCTTGCGCTGGCCCGCGCGGTGCAGCAGCTGGTGGGCCGGCACACCGTAGCGCTCGGACTGGCGGATGGCGTGCTTCAGGAAGCTCGAGTACACCCCGGAATAGCCCATGATCAGGGCGTTGCGGTCAAGCAGGCACTCGGCGGGCATCGCCGGGGCGACTACCTCTTCGGCGGCGTCGGCGATGTCGAAGAAATCGATCCCGGTCTTCACGCCGATCTTGTCGAACACCCCGATCAGCGCCTCGACCGGGGCGTTCCCCGCACCGGCCCCGAACCGGCGGCACGAGCCGTCGATCTGCTTGGCACCCGCCCGCACCGCCTCGACGGAGTTAGCGACACCCAGGCCGAGGTTCTCGTGGCCGTGGAAGCCCACCTGGGCGTCGTCGCCGAGCTCGGCGACCAGCGCCGCAACCCGATCCCGCACGCCCTCGAGGACCAGCGCCCCGGCCGAATCGACCACGTAGACGCACTGGCAGCCCGCGTCGGCCATGATGCGCGCCTGTGCGGCCAGCTTCTCGGGCGAGATGGTGTGGCTCATCATCAAGAACCCGACGGTTTCCAGGCCGAGTTCGCGGGCCAGGCCGAAGTGCTGAATGGATACGTCGGCCTCGGTGCAGTGCGTGGCAATCCGGCAGATCGAGCCGCCATTGTTCTGGGCCTCTTTGATGTCTTCCTTGGTGCCAACGCCGGGCAGCATCAAAAAGGCGATCTTGGCCTCTTTGGCGGTCTCGGCGGCGAGCTTGATCAGCTCCTGCTCGGGCGTCTTGGAAAACCCGTAGTTGAAGCTCGAGCCGCCCAGCCCGTCGCCGTGGGTGACCTCGATGACGGGCACTCCCGCGGCGTCCAGGGCGGCCACGATGGCGCCGACCTCGTCCTTGGTGAACTGGTGACGCTTGTGATGTGAGCCGTCCCGCAACGACGTGTCGGTCATCCGGACGTCCCAGACCGGGTTGAAAAATATGTCGGTCATGATTGCGCTCCTCCGGCCGTCGCGCTCAAGGACTCCTTGGCGATCTCCTCGCCGACTTTCGTGGCCGCGGCGGTCATGATGTCCAGATTTCCAGCGTAAGGCGGCAGGTAGTCGCCCGCACCCTCCACTTCGACGAAGGTGGTGACCAGCGCCTGGCCGCCGGAGTTTATCGACGGATCGTCGAACTGCGGCTCGTTGAGCAGCCGGTATCCCGGCACGTAGGTCTGCACCTCGGCGACCACATCGTGGATGGACTTGGCGATCGCGTCCCGGTCGGCGTCCTCGGGAATGGCGCAGAAGATGGTGTCGCGCATGATCATCGGCGGGTCGGCCGGGTTCAAGATGATGATCGCCTTGCCGCGCTTGGCGCCACCGATCGTCTCCACGCCCCTGCTGGTCGTCTTGGTGAACTCGTCGATGTTGGCCCGGGTGCCGGGGCCGGCCGACAGCGAGGCGACCGAGGCGACGATCTCGGCGTACGGCACGCCGCCGAGGTCGGCGACGGCACGCGAGACCGCGTAGACGATCGGGATGGTGGCCTGCCCGCCGCAGGTGATCATGTTCACGTTCGGCGCGTCCAGGTGCTGGCGCAGGTTGGCCGGCGGGATCACCGCCGGGCCCACCGCGGCCGGCGTCAGGTCGATGGCCCGGATGCCGGCGGCCTCGTACTTGGGGGCGGCGTCGCGGTGCACGTAGGCGCTGGTCGCCTCGAACACCAGGTCGGGCTTCTCCGGCTGGGCCAACAGCCAGTCCACACCCTCGTGGGTCGTCTCCAGACCCAACTTGCGGGCGCGGGCCAGGCCCTCGCTCTCCGGGTCGATGCCGACCATCCAGCGCGGTTCCAGCCAGTCCGATCGCAGCAGCTTGTAGAGCAGGTCAGTGCTGATGTTGCCCGACCCGACAATGGCCACAGTCGCCTTAGTCGGCATGATGCCCCTTTTCGAAGCTTTGAAATTTAAGTTAGACGATTTAAATCGAGCCTATTCGAACGATAGGCGGACCGAGCCGAGGCCCGCGAAGTCGGCGACGAAGTCGTCGCCCGGGTGCGCGTCGATCGCCTTCGTGCACGACCCGGGCAACACCACGTCACCCTTGCGCAGGCGGACGCCGAAGCCGTCCACCTTGCGGGCCAGCCAGGCCACCGCGGTGACCGGATTGCCCAGCACCGCGTCGGTGCGGCCTTCGGCGACGACCTCACCGTTGCACCGCAACACGGCGTCGATCCCCTTGACGTCGATGTCGCGGGGCGAAACGCGCGCCTCGCCGAGCACGAAACCCGCCGACGAGGCGTTGTCGGCGATGGTGTCGCACAGTTCGATCTTCCAGTCGGTGATCCGGGTATCGATCAGCTCGATGGACGGGACCAACGCTTCGGTGGCGGCCAGCACGTCGTCCTCGGTGCAGCCGGCTCCGGGCAGGTCGGCGTTCAGGATGAAACCGACCTCGACCTCGACCCGGGGGTAGAGGTAGCGGTTCGCCTTGACCGGGGTGTCCTCGAACAGCTGCATCTCGTCGAGCAGGTGCCCGTAGTCCGGCTCGTCGACGCCCATCATTTGCTGGATCGCCTTCGACGAGAGCCCCACCTTGTGGCCGAGCACCCGGGCCCCCTCCGCGACCCGCTGGCGGATGTTGATGAGCTGAATCTCGTAGGCGTCGACGACGTCGATCTCCGGATAGGCGGCGGTCAACGGGGCGATCGGCTCGCCGCTCCGCTCGGCTTGTGCCAAGTCGGCAGCTAGCTCGTCGCGCGTGGCAACACTGAGCATTTTTCCAAGTCTCCTCGTACGGTCGACCGGGCCAGTAGCGGCCGCCCCCGGCAATTCTATAACGTGTTCTACATGTCAGCGCAGGAGTACGACGTCGTCGTGGTCGGGAGCGGCGGGGCCGGCATGGTGGCCGCCCTTACCGCCGCTCACCGGGGTCTTTCCACCATAGTCATCGAGAAGGCCCCGCACTTCGGCGGTTCGACCGCACGCTCGGGCGGCGGTGTTTGGATCCCAAATAACGAAGTCCTCAAGCGTGACGGGGTCCGCGATACCGCCGAGGCCGCCCGCACCTACCTACACGGGATCGTCGGCAACGTCGTGGAGCCCGAACGCATCGACACCTACCTCGAGCGCGGGCCGGAGATGCTCTCGTTTGTGCTCAAGCACACACCGCTGAAGATGTGCTGGGTGCCGAAGTACTCCGACTACTACCCCGAGTCGCCGGGCGGCCGTGCCGAGGGCCGATCGATCGAGCCGAAGCCGTTCAACGCCCGCAAGCTCGGCGCCGACGAAGCCGGCCTGGAGCCGGCGTACGGCAAGGTCCCGCTGAACGTGGTCGTGATGCAACAGGATTACGTGCGGCTGAACCAGCTCAAGCGCCACCCGCGCGGCGTGCTGCGCAGCCTCAAGGTCGGGGCCCGCACCATGTGGGCCAAGGCGACCGGCAAGAACCTCGTCGGCATGGGCCGGGCGTTGATCGGGCCGCTGCGGATCGGTTTGCAGCGGGCCGGGGTTCCGGTCGTGCTCAACACCGCGCTCACCGACCTCTACGTCGAGGACGGCGTGGTGCGCGGCGTCTACGTCCGCGAAGCCGGCGAGGCCGAATCGGGTGAGCCCCGGCTGATCCGGGCCCGGCGCGGGGTGATCCTGGCGTCGGGCGGGTTCGAGCACAACGAACAGATGCGGGTGAAATACCAGCGTGCGCCGATCACCACCGAGTGGACCGTCGGTGCGGCGGCCAACACCGGTGACGGCATACTGGCCGGCGAAAAGCTCGGTGCCGCATTGGATCTTATGGAGGACGCCTGGTGGGGCCCGACGGTCCCGTTGGTGGGCGCGCCCTGGTTCGCGTTGTCCGAGCGCAATTCGCCGGGCTCGATCATCGTCAACATGTCGGGCAAGCGGTTCATGAACGAGTCGATGCCCTACGTCGAAGCCTGCCATCACATGTACGGCGGTGAATACGGTCAGGGGCCCGGACCGGGCGAGAACATTCCCGCGTGGCTGGTGTTCGACCAGCAGTACCGGGACCGCTACATCTTCGCGGGATTGCAGCCCGGACAACGCATTCCGCGCAAGTGGCTGGAGTCCGGCGTCATCATCCAGGCCGATACGCTGGCGGAGCTAGCGCAGAAGGCCGGTCTTCCGGTGAACGAATTCACCGCGACCGTGGAGCGTTTCAACGGGTTCGCGCGCTCCGGCGTCGACGAGGACTATCAGCGCGGCGAGAGCGCCTACGACCGGTACTACGGCGACCCGACCAACAAGCCCAACCCCAACCTCGGGGAGATCACGCACGCGCCGTACTACGCGGCCAAGATGGTGCCCGGTGACCTGGGCACAAAGGGCGGCATCCGCACCGACGTCCACGGGCGGGCGCTGCGCGACGACGGCAGTATCATCGAAGGCCTTTACGCCGCCGGCAATGTCAGCGCCCCGGTGATGGGCCACACGTACCCCGGTCCGGGTGGCACCATCGGTCCGGCCATGACGTTCGGCTACCTGGCGGCGTTGCACATAGCTGGAGAGAACTGACATGCCCATCGACGTAGACGTTGCGCTGAACGCCGAGCTGGACCCCATCGAATTCTCTTGGGCCAGTAGCGATGTGCAGCTGTATCACCTCGGGTTGGGCGCGGGCGCCGATCCGATGGACCCGCGTGAGCTGCGCTACCTGGTCGACGACACCCCGCAGGTGCTGCCGACGTTCGGCAACGTGGCCGCCACCTTCCATGTCACGAAGCCGCCGACCGTCAAATTCCCCGGCATCGACATCGAGCTGAGCAAGGTGCTGCACGCCAGCGAACGGGTCGAGGCGCCCGCTCCGCTGCCGCCGTCGGGCTCGGCGAAGGCCGTCACCCGGTTCACCGACATCTGGGACAAGGGCAAGGCCGCGGTGATCTGGAGCGAGACGACGGTGACCGCGCCGGACGGCACGGTGTTGTGGACGCAGCGCCGGTCGATCTTCGCCCGCGGTGAGGGCGGATTCGGCGGCGAGCGCGGTCCTTCAACGTCGGACGGTGCGCCAGACCGGGCCCCCGATCTCGAGCTCGACGTGCCGATCCTGCCGCAGCAGGCGCTGCTCTACCGGCTGTGCGGCGACCGCAACCCGCTGCACTCGGATCCCGAATTCGCCGCTGCCGCAGGCTTTTCCCAGCCCATCCTGCATGGGTTGTGCACCTACGGCATGACCTGCAAGGCGATCACCGATGCGCTGCTCGACGGCGACGCCGGGGCGGTCGCGGCCTACGGCGCGCGTTTCGCCGGGGTGGCCTTCCCCGGCGAAACGCTCAAGGTCGGCATCTGGAAGGACTCGACGTCTTCCGAAGGCCGCTTCCTGGCCAGCGTGGTCGCGCCCGCGCGCGACAACGCCGTCGTGCTGTCGGGCGTCGAACTGGTTCCCGCGTAGGGGCTTTTTTGAGCCGAGCGCCCGGCCTGCCGGGCCTACGGGTTCGAACGCCCAGCTAGCCGGGGTGTCGCCCAGCACGGGCGGCGCGAACCCTGCGCACGATGTCGCCCGGCCGGTCACCAGCGACCACTCGGACGAGGACCCAACCGCGACGCTCCAGTAGCTCCCTCCGACGGATGTCCCACGTGTACTGCTGGCGGTTGTATCGATGCTGCTCACCGTCGTACTCCACGGCGATTTTCACGTCCTCCCAACCCATGTCCAGATACGCGAATGGACAGCCGAACTCGTCGAGCACCTCGATCTGGGTCTGCGGCCGCGGCAGGCCGGCCTCGATCAGCACGACGCGAAGCCACGACTCCTTCGGCGACTGTGCCCCGGCGTCGAACAGCTCCGCGGCCCGGCGTGCTTGCGCGATGCCGCGCCGTCCCGTGTACCGGCGGGCGAGCAGCTCGACGTCGGCCGCCTTGATCTCCGTCGCCCCGGCCAGCGCATCGATGCCTGCGACGGCAGTCGTCATCGGATACCAGCATCCGAGGTCCAGCGCAGTCCTGGTTGGCGATGTAACCGCTACGCCGCAGAGCAATTCGACTTCATCCGCCTCGACAGTGTCTCTGTGCAGCTGCATCCCAGCCGCGCAATGGTGGTTGTTGTGGATCAGCTCCACAACTCTTCGGTCGTCGACCCAGCTGCTTCCGTGCATTGCAGCCGCCGAGAAGCCCGCCACAATTCCCCGGCGACCGGTCCATAACCAGCCAGCCTTCGCCCGCACCACGGCGGTGAGCTCAACGTCGCGGTCAATGTAGACGCCGGGGAACAGCCGGACGCAACGCGTTTCCAATTGACTCTTGGTTAGCAGTCCACTCGCGATGGCTTCGCTCCCGACAAAAGGCTCACCCATCGCCGCAGCGTCGCATGCCACACGGCACGCGTCACTTCAGTCGTCGAGTGCCCGGCCAGCCGGGCTGAGCCGCGACAGCCCGGCTAGCCGGGCACTCGGCGAGAAGAAGCGCGCCGAAGCCCCCTAGCCCAGGATCAGGCCCGACGTGGGGACGCCGGTTCCGGCGGTGACGAGGACGTGCTCGACGTCGGGCACCGGGTTCACCGAGGTGCCCCGCAGCTGACGCACACCCTCGGCGATGCCGTTCATGCCGTGAATGTAGGCCTCGCCCAGTTGACCGCCATGGGTGTTGATCGGAAGCCGCCCCCCGATCTCGATGGCCCCGTCGGCGATGAAGTCCTTGGCCTCGCCCTTGCCGCAGAATCCCAACTCTTCCAACTGAATCAGCGTGAACGGCGTGAAGTGGTCGTAGAGCACGGCGGTCTGGATATCGGTCGGCTTCAGGCCCGACTGCTCCCAGAGCTGCTGACCCACCACCCCCATCTCGGGCAGGCCGAGCTCGGGCCGGTAGTAACTGACCATCGTGTACTGGTCGGGGCTCGAGCCTTGCGCCGCCGCTTCGATGATCGCCGGCCGTTGCTTGAGATCCTTCGCGCGCTCCGGCGACGTCACGACGATCGCCACCGCCCCGTCGGTCTCCTGGCAGCAGTCCAGCAGTCGCAGCGGCTCGGCGATCCACCGCGAATTCTGGTGGTCCTCAATGGTTATCGGCTTCTCGTAGAAGTAAGCCTTTGGGTTCTTGGCGGCATGCTTGCGGTCAGCCACCGAGATCGCACCGAAGTCACGGCTGCTGGCACCCGACAGATGCATGTAGCGCTGGGCGATCATCGCGACCTGCGCGGCCGGCGTCGACAGGCCGTGCGGGTAGGAGAACGAATTGTCCGCGGCGGTCGAATCAGCCTGCACCCCGGCGTTTCCCACCAGCCGGGTCTGTACCTGACCGAATCGCATGCCCGAACGCTCGTTGAACGCCCGGTACGCGACGACGACGTCAGCCACGCCGGTGGCCACCGCGAGAGCCGCCTGCTGAACGGTCGCGCAAGCGGCACCGCCGCCATATCCGATCTGCGAGAAGAACTTCAGGTCACCGATGCAGACCGCGCGCGCGACGGCCGTCTCGTTGTTGGTGTCCATCGTGAAGGTGGTCAGCCCGTCGACGTCGGACGGGCTCAGCCCGGCGTCGTCCAACGCATCCAGCACCGCCTCGGCGGCCAGCCGCAGCTCACTGCGGCCGGAGTCCTTGGAGAAGTCCGTGGCGCCGATGCCGACGATCGCGGCTCGGCCGTTCAATAAACCCGCTGGCATCTAAGCGCCCCCGATCGTCAGCGTCACATTCGCGATGACGTGATCGCCAAGACTGTTGCGGCCGAACACCTTCAGCGTGATCAGGCCGTCGTCGATGGCGGTCACCTCGCCGGAGAAGGTGACGGTGTCGTAGGCGTACCAAGGCACACCGAGCCGCAGGCCGATCGACTTGATCACCGCCGTCGGGCCCGCCCAGTCGGTGACGTAGCGCTGCACCAGCCCGGTGTCGGTGAGGATGTTGACGAAGATGTCCTTGGAACCCTTGGCCTGCGCCAGGTCCCGGTCGTGGTGCACGTCCTGAAAGTCCCTGGTGGCCAGGGCCGTCGAAATGATGAACGTCGGCGTGCCCTCCAGCTTGAGCTCGGGCAGGGTGGTGCCCACTTCAACAACGGGTGCGCTCATGCTTCGTCTCCCACCGGCTCCCAGGCGTACAGGCTCCACTCCGGGCCGGATTCACCGGCCGGGAAGTCGATATAGGTTGCGCGAACGGGCATTCCGATTTTGATCTCGGCATGGTCGACGTTGCGCAACTCGCCGAGCATCCGAACGCCCTCCTCCAGTTCGACCAGGGCGATCACGAACGGCAGCGTGCGACCGGGCACCTTCGGGGCGTGGTGCACCACGTAGCTGAACACCGTGCCGCGGCCGCCGGCGACCGCGAAGTCGATTGGCTCGGCCTTGTCCTGCCACACCGCCGGCACCGGTGGGTGCTGCAGGGTGCCATCGGCGAGGCGCTGGATACGCAGCTCGTGCGCCCTGACGCCCTCCCAGAAGAAGGCGGTGTCGCGTGACACCGCCGGACGCATCATCGCGTCGGCGTCGAGGTCCTCAGGCACCGAAGCGGTCGCGCCGGAATCCTCGCGGGGCCTGAATTTCAGTATCCGCCAGGCCATCTCGGCGACGTCCTCGTCACCCACCCGCCAGGTGATGTGCTGGTTGATGAACCAGCCCTCGCCGAGCCCGGTCTGCTTGGGGCCCACCACGTCGCGCATCTCGGAGACGACGGTGACCTGCTCGCCCGGACGCAGATACCGGTGGTAGGTCTGCTCACAGTTGGTGGCCACCACCCCGATGTAGCCAGCCTCGTCGAACAGCTGCATGATCGGGCCCATGGGGTCGTCGGTCGGGCGCTCCCCGCCCAGGCCGAACATCGTCCACACCTGAATCATGGCGGGTGGGGCGACAATTCCGGGATGACCGGCGGCCTTGGCGGCGGCCTCGTCGACGTAGATCGGGTTGCGGTCCCCCAGCGCCTCGACCCAGTTGTTGATCGTCGGCTGGTTCACCGGATCCCGGGCGTCGCGCGGGGCAGCGACGACGGTCGCGGTGATCTCCGCAACCGCTTCCTTGATGTCGGTCATCGAGGCACCCTCGGCACCTTGAGCCCGGCCGCGGCGATCATCTCGCGCATCACTTCGTTCACGCCGCCGCCGAAGGTGATGACGAGGTTGCGCTTGGTCTGGGAGTCCAGCCACTTCAGCAGGTCGGCGGTGTCCGCATCGGCGGGGTTGCCGTACTTGCCGACGATCTCCTCGGCGAGCCGGCCGATGTACTGAATCTTCTCGGTACCAAAGACTTTCGTCGACGCGGCATCGGCCACGTTGATGTCCTCACCCGCGGCGGCCACCTGCCAGTTCAGCAGCTCGTTGATCCGCCACATCGCATAGATCTCACCCAGCGCCCGCTTGACGTCCTGGTGATCGATCGGCGTGACGCCGTCGCTGCCCGGCTTGGACGCCCAGGCGTGCACCCGGTCGTAGATGCCGGCGGTGCGGCCCGCCGGGCCCAGCATGACGCGCTCGTTGTTGAGCTGGGTGGTGATCAGCCGCCATCCGCCGTTCTCCTCGCCGACCAGCATGTCGGCGGGTACCCGTACGTCGTTGTAGTAGGTGGCATTGGTGTGGTGGGCACCGTCGGACAGGATGATCGGCGTCCAGGAGTAACCGGGATCCTTGGTGTCGACGATCAGGATCGAAATCCCCTTGTGCTTCACGGCTTCCGGGTCGGTGCGGCAGGCCAGCCAGATGTAGTCGGCGTCGTGGGCACCGGTGGTGAAGATCTTCTGCCCGTTGACGATGTACTCGTCGCCCTGGCGAACCGCGGTGGTGCGCAGCGAGGCCAGGTCGGTGCCGGCCTCGGGCTCGGTGTAGCCGATCGCGAAGTGAACCTCGCCGGCCAGGATGGCCGGCAGGAACTTCTTCTTCTGTTCCTCGCTGCCGAACTGCTGCAGCACCGGGCCGACCGTCTGCAGCGTCACCGCGGGCAGCGGCACGTCGGCGCGGTGCGCCTCGTTGACGAAGATCGACTGCTCGATCGGGCCGAAGCCCAAGCCGCCGAACTCCTTTGGCCAGCCGACACCGAGCTTGCCGTCGCGGCCCATCCGCCGGATCACCGCGCGATAAGCCTCGTTGTGCCGGTCCTGCTCCATCGCCTTCATCTCGTCGGAGGAGATCAGGTTGGAAAAGTATTCCCGCAGTTCCGCTTGCAGCTGGCGCTGCTCCGGGGTCAGGTCTATGAACATTGCGCTCCCACCAGATCGAGACGATGAGAAGGACCGCCCAGCAACCGGGACAGGTCCTTGATCGTGGAGTAGTACCGGTGCATCGGATAGGTGATGTCCATCCCCATCCCGCCGTGCAGGTGATGGCAGAGCTGCATCACGGGCGGCGCCTGTGAGGTGATCCAGTAACCGAGGACGTCCAGGTCGTTGTCGGCGTCGCGGCCCTCGGACAGCCGCCAGGCGACCGACTTCGCAACCAAATCGATGGTGCGCGAGGCGATGTAGACCTCGGCGAGCTGGGCGGCCACGGTCTGGAACGTCGAGAGCGGCTTGCCGAATTGCTTGCGGTTGGCCACATAGTCGGCGGTGAGGCGCAGCGCCCCGGCCACCAGCCCGTCGGCGTACGCGCCGATGGCGGCCAACACCAACTGGTTGACCCGGGGCGCCGTCGCGCCGGCCAGCACGTCGGAGTCTTCGACCGCGACGTCGGCGAATGAGACGGTGTACTCCTCGGAGTCGTTGGAGGTGGGGGTTTGGACCACCTCGACGCCATTGGCCTTCGGTGACACCACGACCACTGCACTGTCGGCGGTCACGATGATCCAATCCGCTTGTCCCGCATAGCCGACGCCGACCTTGGTGCCCGACAGGCGGCCGCCCGCGAACGTGGTCGACGGCCGGTCCGGCAGCGCGGTACCCGGCTCGTTGAGCGCGGCGGTCAGCACCCCACCCTTGGCGAGTCCGGCCAGAAACCGGTCCTGCTGTTCGTCGGAGGCCAGCTCGAGCAGCGGCAGCACGCCGAAACCCAGTGTGGCCAGGGCCGGCGTGATGGCGCCGTGGCGACCGATCTCGGTCAGCACGGTGGCGACCTCGGGCAGACCCACCCCGTCGCCGCCGAGGCGCTCGGGCACCGGGAGTGCCGTCACACCGCCGTTGACCAAAGCGTCCCAGCTCAATTCGCGCTCGAACACCGACGTGACGACATCGGCGACGGCCTGCTGCGTCGCGGTGAGGTCGAAGTCCATCAGGACGTCACCGCGGGCTTGCCGGCGTAGTCGACCTGCCAGTGCTTGATGCCGTTGAGCCAGCCCGACCGCAACCGCTCGGGCTCGCCGATCGGCTTGAGGTCCGGCATGTGATCGGCGACCGCGTTGAAGATCAGGTTGATCGTCATGCGGGCCAGGTTCGCGCCGATGCAGTAGTGGGCGCCGGTGCCGCCGAAGCCGACGTGCGGGTTCGGGTCGCGCAGGATGTTGAAGGTGTGCGGGTCTTCGAAGACCTCTTCGTCGAAATTGGCCGAGCGGTAGGACATCACCACCCGCTGACCCTTCTTGATCCGCACGCCGGACAGCTCGGTGTCCTCGTTGGCGGTGCGCTGGAACGCCGACACCGGGGTGGCCCACCGGATGATCTCGTCGGCCGTGGTCGACGGGCGCTCCTTTTTGAACAGCTCCCACTGATCGGGGTTGTTCGCCATCGCGATCATGCCGTGGGTGATCGAGTTACGCGTGGTCTCGTTGCCCGCCACCGCCAGCATGACCACGAAGAAACCGAACTCGTCGTCGGAGAGCTTCTCGCCGTCGATGTCGGCCTGGATCAGCGTGGTGACGATGTCGTCGGTCGGATTCTGGTTGCGCTCCGCGGCCATCGCCATGGCGTAGGTGATCAGCTCCATCGACGACTGCGCGGGGTCGACGTGGGCGTACTCGGGGTCGGTGCCACCGGTCATTTCGTTGGACCAGCGGAAGAGCTTGTCGCGATCCTCCTGGGGAACGCCGAGCAGACCCGCGATGGCCTGCAGGGGCAGCTCGCACGAGACCTGTTCGACGAAGTCGCCGCTGCCCTCTTTGGCGGCGGTCGCGGCGATGTTCTGGGCGCGCTCGGCCAGTTCTGCTTCCAGCCGCCCGATGGCTCGCGGGGTGAACCCGCGGGAGATGATCTTGCGCAGCCGGGTGTGGTGCGGCGCGTCCATGTTGAGCATGACGCTGCGCTGCAGCTCGACCTGCTCGCGCTTCATCTCCGGCGGCCAGGTGGGGATGGCGCCGTTCATCCAGCTAGAGAAGATGTCGCTGCGCTTCGACACCTCCTTGACGTCGGCGTGCTTGGTCACGAGCCAGTAGCCGTGGTCCTCGAACCCGCCCGCGCCTTTCGGGATGTCGACCCAGTGGATCGGCTCGGCCTTGCGAAGCTGGGCGAGTTCCTCGACGGGCAGCCCGGCGAGGTTGACGTCGGGGTCGAGAAAGTCGAAGTCGGCGGGAATGTTGGGGGGTGCCATGTAGAGTGCGCTCCTTTTACAACACTAATTGCAACGTGTTCTAGTGCCAGTAAAACACGCCTCCTGCGCAGATAAAAGGCAGGTCACCATCCTCGCTTGTCAGAGTAATGAAACGTGTTCTAGCCTGACGGAATGGGTAACCCTGTCATCGTTGAAGCCACTCGTAGCCCCATCGGCAAGCGGAACGGCTGGCTGTCCGGCTTGCACGCCACCGAGTTGCTGGGTGCGGTGCAGAAGGCTCTCGTCGAGAAGGCCGGCATCGACGCCGGCGACGTCGAACAGATCGTCGGCGGCTGCGTCACACAGTACGGCGAGCAGTCCAACAACATCACCCGGGTCAGCTGGCTCGTCGCCGGGTTGCCCGAACACGTCGGCGCCATGACCGTGGACTGTCAGTGCGGCAGCGGTCAGCAGGCCAACGGCCTGGTCGCCGGCCTCATCGCGGCGGGCGCCATCGACATCGGCATCGCGTGTGGGATCGAGGCCATGAGCCGCGTCGGGCTCGGCGCGAACGCCGGTCCGGACCGGACCATCCTGCGTCCCTCGTCGTGGGACATCGATCTGCCCGACCAGTTCACCGCCGCCGAGCGGATCGCCAAGCGGCGCGGCATCACCCGTGAAGAGATCGACGAGTTCGGGTTGGCCTCCCAGACGAAGGCCAAGCAGGCCTGGGAGGAAGGCCGCTTCGACCGCGAGATCTCCCCGATCGAGGCCCCGGCACTCGACGAGAACAAGCAACCGACATCCGAGCGCGTCACCATCAGCCGCGACCAGGGCCTGCGCGACACCACGCTGTCAGGTCTCTCCGCGCTGAAGCCGGTGCTCGAGGGCGGAATCCACACGGCAGGAACGTCGTCACAGATCTCCGACGGCGCGGCGGCCGTGCTGTGGATGGACGAGGACAAGGCCAAGGCGCTGGGCCTGCGGCCGCGGGCCCGCATCGTCAGCCAGGCCCTGGTCGGCGCCGAGCCTTACTACCACCTGGACGGGCCGGTGCAGTCGACGGCGAAGGTGCTGGAGAAGGCCGGGATGAAGATGGGCGACATCGACATCACGGAAATCAACGAGGCTTTCGCGTCGGTGGTGCTGTCGTGGGCGCGGGTGCACGACCCGGACATGGCGAAGGTCAACGTCAACGGCGGCGCCATCGCGCTGGGCCACCCGGTCGGCAGCACCGGCAGCCGGTTGATCACCACCGCGCTGCACGAGCTGGAGCGCACCGACCAGACCACCGCGCTGATCACCATGTGCGCCGGTGGTGCCCTGTCGACCGGCACCATCATCGAGCGCATCTAGCGCTCGGTGAGTTTTCCGCACCTGGTGAGCATCCCCGACGACCGCCGCATCGCCGCGGCGCAGTCCTACATCGACGCGCTGGTCAATCATGACGGTGACGCCGTTCCGTTCGCGCCCGGGTGCACCCGCGTCGAGCAGGGCATCAAAAACGGTTTCTCCGGAAATCATGTGCGGCGCAGCCTCAATCGCGGCCTGCAGTACCGGTTGCTCGCGCAGACGACGCCACCGGATTACCGCGTCGACGGCGACCGGGTGCACGCGTCCTACCAGGTGCTGACCAAGGCGGGCATCGGTGGCCGGCGCCTCGCCGCACACGTCGACGAGACCTTCGTGATTCCGGCCGAAAGCGCAAGCGGCAAAGCCGAAATCCACCACATCAAGGTTCGCTTCCACCCCTTTATCCAAAGTCGTTAAGGACCGTCATGCCGAAACCGAAGCCGCGCGCACTGAACTCGCCGTGGGTCAGCTTCATCATCAAGTGGATGGCCAAGAGCAACGCGTGGATCTACAAGCGCAGCAACGGAAAATACGGCAACACCTTCCAGAAGGCTCCGGTCGCGCTGCTCACCACCACGGGCCGCAAGAGCGGCGAACCCCGGGTGAGCCCGCTGCTCTACCTGCGGGAGGGCGACCGGGTGATACTGGTCGCCTCCAAGGGCGGCAGCGACAAACACCCGCAGTGGTATCTCAACCTCAAGGCCAATCCCAAGGTCTCCGTGCAGATCAAGGACGAGGTGCTGCAGCTGCAGGCCCGTGACGCCACCGAGGCGGAACGCGCCGAGTACTGGCCCAAGCTGGACGCCATGTATCCGTCGTTCGACGACTACCGGGCGTGGACCGATCGGGTCATCCCGATCGTCATCTGCGACCCCTGACGTTTCCCGTGCGTCCCGGTGGGGAATCATCCCGGGCAACATGTCCGACCGCCGCTGGATCCGCAACTCGCGCCCGATTGCGCTGCTGCTCAAGTATTTTGCGCGCGCCCACATCTGGGTGTACCGACGCACCGACGGCAAGATCGGCGCGAAGCTGTTGCGGTTTCCGGCGGCGCTGCTGACCACGACCGGACGCAGGTCCGACCAGCCGCGGACCACCGCGACGCTCTACCTGCTCGACGGCGACCGGGTGATCCTGCCCGCGACCTTCGGCGGGCGCGACGAAGACCCCTTGTGGTACCTCAACCTCAAGGAGAATCCCGACGTGCGGGTCCAGATCCGCGCCCAGCGCCTGGACCTGGTCGCCCGCGACGCCACGGACGCTGAGCGGGAACGGTATTGGCCACGCCTGACGCGGATGTACCCGCCCTACCGCAAGTACCGCGAGGCCGCCGACCGGGTCATCCCGCTCGTGGTGTGCGAACCCCGCTAGGCGCCGTAGACGGGGACGGGACGGCGCGCCTTGGCGAGCAGGTCGGCCACGACGCGGCCCAGCTCCGCGGGATCCCACCGCGCGCCTTTGTCGATCTCCGGTCCGTGGGCCCAGCCCTCCGCGACGCGGATCTTGCCGCCCTCGACCTCGAAGACCTTGCCGCTGACGTCGCGGGCTTCGGCGCTGCCCAACCAGACCACCAGCGGTGCGATGTTTTCCGGCGCCATCGCATCGAAATCCTGGTCCTGCGTTGCCATCATCTCGGCGAACACGGACTCGGTCATCCGGGTGCGCGCCGAGGGCGCGATGGCGTTGACGGTGACGCCGTAACGTCCCATCTCGGCGGCGCCGACCAACGTCAACGCCGCGATGCCCGCCTTGGCGGCGCTGTAGTTGGCCTGCCCGACGCTGCCCTGCAGGCCGGCACCCGAACTGGTGTTGATGATCCGGGCGTCAACGGTTTTGCCCTCTTTGGACAGCCCACGCCAGTACGCCCCGGCGTGCCGCATCGTGGCGAAGTGCCCCTTGAGATGCACGGCGATGACGGCGTCGAACTCCTCTTCGCTGGTGTTGGCCAGCATCCGGTCGCGAACGATGCCGGCGTTGTTCACCAAAACGTCCAGACCACCGAAGGTTTCGACCGCGGTCTGGATCAGGCCGGCCGCCTGGTCCCAATCGGCGATGTTGGATCCGTCGGCGACGGCTTCACCGCCGGCCGCGGTGATCTCGTCCACAACACTCTGGGCGGCGCTGCCGCCACCGGCCGGCGAACCGTCCAGGCCCACCCCGATGTCGTTGACCACCACACGCGCGCCTTCCTCGGCGAACGCCAGCGCATGCGCGCGACCGATGCCGCCGCCCGCTCCAGTGACGATGACGACGCGGCCGTCAACCACTCCCATATTTCCGTCTCTCCTTTACTTGATCGCGCTGGCGTTCGTGGTGGCCAGATAGTGCGGTGGCTCGCCGCCGCCATGCACCTCCAACGAGGCACCGCTGATGTAGGACGCCGCATCGGATGCCAGAAACGCTGCGGCCCAACCGATGTCGGCAGGTTTGGCCAGCCGGCCGAGCGGCACATTCTTCGAGATCGCGGCGATGGACTCGGCGTCGCCGTAGAACAGTTCGGACTGCTCGGTCTCCACCATGCCGACCACACAGGCATTCACCCGGACCTTCGGCCCCCACTCCACGGCCAGCGTCTGCGTGAGGCTTTCCAGGCCCGCCTTGGCCGCGCCGTAGGCCCCGGTCCCCGGGGACGGCCGGCGCCCGGACAGACTGCAGATGTTGATGATCGACCCGCCCTGCCGCTGGCCCTGCATATGCGCGTTCGCGTGCTGCGAAACCGACAGCCCACCAATGAGATTGAGTTCGATGATCTTGCGGTTGAACTTGGCGCTGGACTCCGCGGTCAACACGAAGGGCGATCCCCCGGCGTTGTTGACGACCACGTCGAGCCGGCCGTGCCGGTCCACGATGGCGTCAATCAACCCCTTGACGGCGTCGTCGTCGCGGATGTCGCAGGAGTGGAACTCGTAGGGCAGCCCCTCGACCGCGCGGCGCGCGCAGGTGACGACGGTGGCACCCTGCCCGGCGAACACCGAACTGATCCCGGCCCCCACCCCGCGCACGCCGCCGGTGACGAGAACCACCCGCCCGGCCAGCCCCAAGTTGATGGCGTCAAAAGGGGGGCATGCTTCGGCGCGAGTCACTGTGCTAGCGTACCAAGCAAGTGCTTGCTTAGGTAGTTACCCCACAAGGAAGTGGCACCTTGCCCATCACATCCACCACCACCGAACCGGGCATCGTCGCGGTTACCGTCGACTTCCCGCCCGTCAACGCCATCCCGTCGCGCGGCTGGTTCGAACTGGCCGACACCATCACCGCGGCCGGCCAGAACCCCGAGACCCATGTGGTGATCCTGCGCGCCGAGGGCCGCGGCTTCAACGCAGGGGTAGACATCAAGGAGATGCAGCGCACCGAGGGATTCACCGCGCTCATCGACGCCAACCGCGGCTGCTTCGCCGCGTTCCGCGCGGTGTACGAGTGCGCGGTGCCCGTCGTCGCGGCCGTCAACGGGTTCTGCGTCGGCGGCGGCATCGGACTGGTCGGCAATGCCGACGTCATCGTCGCCTCCGACGACGCCACCTTCGGTCTGCCGGAGGTGGAACGCGGCGCGCTCGGCGCGGCCACCCACCTGTCCCGGCTGGTGCCCCAGCACATGATGCGGCGGCTGTTCTTCACAGCGGCCACCGTCGACGCCGCCACCCTGCACCACTTCGGTTCGGTGCACGAGGTGGTGCCGCGCGACGAGCTCGACGAGGCGGCCCTGCGGGTCGCGCGCGACATCGCCGCCAAGGACACCCGCGTCATCCGGGCCGCCAAGGAGGCGCTGAACCTCATCGACGTGCAGCGGGTCAACTCGAGTTATCGCATGGAGCAAGGCTTTACGTTCGAGCTCAATCTCGCCGGGGTGTCCGACGAGCACCGTGACGCGTTCGCCGGTACGACGAAGGGTGAGAAGTCGTGAGCGACAAGAGAACCACCCTCGACGACGTCGTCGCGCAGTTGCGCAGCGGCATGACGATCGGCATCGGCGGCTGGGGATCGCGGCGCAAACCCATGGCGTTCGTCCGCGCCCTGCTGCGCACCGACATCACCGACCTGACCGTGGTGACCTACGGCGGGCCGGACGTCGGCCTGCTGTGCTCGGCCGGCAAGGTCAAGCGGGTCTACTACGGATTCGTCTCGCTGGACTCCCCACCCTTCTACGACCCCTGGTTCGCCAAGGCCCGAACCGGCGGCACGATCGAGGCCAGGGAGATGGACGAAGGCATGCTGCGATGCGGTCTGCAGGCGGCCGCGCAACGCCTGCCGTTCCTGCCGATTCGGGCCGGGCTGGGCAGTTCGGTCCCGGACTTCTGGGAGGGCGAGCTGGCGACCGTGACCAGCCCGTATCCGGCACCCGGCGGCGCACACGAAACCCTGATCGCGATGCCGGCGCTGCGCCTGGACGCCGCGTTCGCCCATCTCAATCTTGGTGACGCGCAAGGCAATGCGGCCTACACCGGCATCGACCCGTACTTCGACGACCTCTTCCTGATGGCCGCCGAGAAGCGCTTCCTGTCGGTGGAGCGCGTCGTTTCCACCCAGGAGCTGGTCAAGGCGGTCCCCCCACAGGCGCTGCTGGTGAACCGGATGATGGTCGACGGCGTGGTCGAGGCACCCGGCGGGGCCCACTTCACCACCGCCGCACCCGATTACGGGCGCGACGAGAAGTTCCAGCGGCATTACGCCGAGGCGGCCTCGACCGACGAGGGTTGGCAGCAGTTCGTGCAGACCTTCCTGTCGGGCAGCGAAGAGGACTATCAGGCGGCCGTGCGCGCTTTCAAAGAGGAGGCCTCGTCATGAGCGGCGACGCGATCACCCGACCCGAGATCTGCGCGGTCGCCTGTGCCGAATTGTTCCGGGACGCAGGCGAAATCATGGTCAGTCCGATGACGAACATGGCCTCGGTCGGTGCCCGGCTGGCCCGGCTGACCTTTTCGCCGGACATCCTGCTGACCGACGGTGAGGCGCAGCTGCTGGCCGAGACCCCGGCGCTAGGCGCGTCGGCACCCGTCGAGGGCTGGATGCCGTTCGGCCGCGTCTTCGAAACCCTGGCCTGGGGCCGGCGCCACGTCGTGATGGGCGCCAATCAGGTTGACCGCTTTGGCAATCAGAACATCTCGGCGTTCGGCCCGCTGCAGCAGCCCAAGCGCCAGATGTTCGGCGTGCGCGGGGCGCCCGGCAACGCCATCAACCACGCGACCAGCTACTGGGTGGGCAACCATTCCAAGCGGGTGTTCTGCGAGAAGGTCGACATCGTCTGCGGAATCGGCTGGGACAACGTGGACGACGACAATCCGGCGTTCCGCTTCGCCAACACCTACCGGGTGGTGTCCAACCTCGGTGTGTTCGACTTCGGCGGGCCCGGGCGCAGCATGCGGGCGGTCTCGCTGCACCCCGGCGTTTCGGCCGACGAGGTCGCCGAGAACACCTCGTTCGAGGTGCACGGCCTGGAGGGCGCCGAGGAGACCCGGCTGCCGACCGACGACGAGCTGCGCCTGATCCGCGAGGTCATCGACCCGAAGTCGCTGCGCGACAGAGAGATCCGCTGACGGTGGTTACGAAGCTGCGCACGCCGCTGACCGAGCTGGTCGGTGTCGAGCACCCGGTGGTCCAGACGGGGATGGGCTGGGTGGCCGGCGCGCGGCT
>NZ_LZMG01000072.1:0-5953 GCF_001673615.1 Mycobacterium sp. 1245499.0 | reverse complement strand
AGTTCGCTCCGCCTCACCCAAGGAGACTTCGATGCCGCTGTTCATCAGCTACTCGAGCCAAGACAGGTCGACGGTCGACGCCCTGACCACCGCGCTGCGGCGCGGACAGCAGCAGGTGTGGTTCGACCAGGAGCTCGGCGGCGGGGATTCCTGGTGGAACAAGATCTTGGAGCAGATCCGCTCGTGCGACGTGTTCATCGTCGCGCTGTCGAACAACTGGCTGCAGTCCAAGCCCAGTCAGGCCGAGTTGCGCTACGCGAGGGCCCTGAACCGGCCGATCCTTCCCGTGCGCATCGGCGACGTCGACAGCATGCGCGTGAATCCCCTTGCGGCATTGCAGATCATCGACTACCGCGAGCCGACCGTCGACGCCGGCATCCAACTGGTCACCGCGGTGCACGCCCTGCAGAGCAAGCCGGTGCCGTTGCCGGATCCGCTGCCCGAAGAGCCACCGGTGCCGTTCGGGTACATCACGCGGCTGGGCAATATCCTCGCCGAAAAGGAGCTCAGCCCGCAGCAACAAACGCAACTGCTGATCGAACTGCGGTCCGGGCTCGACGAGGACGGTGACGACCCCAGCGCCCGCGGTGACATCGGCCAGCTGCTGCGCATGCTGCGCCTGCGCCACGATGTCACCTACCGCACCCGCACCGAAATCGACAACGTACTGGCCGAAATCGAGGCCAAGAACAACGCGGCGGACGCACCGGCAACCGGCGCCACGGAGCAGGCGGCGGCGACCGCAGCGAAAGCGCCGGCCGGGCCCGCGCCCTCCGCCGGGCCGTCGGCCAAGGCCCCCGTCCCGCCCGCGGCGGGCACCGGGTCGAACAAGCGGCTGCTGATCATCGGCGGTGCCGCCGTCGCGGTGATCGCCGCGATCGCGATCGTCGTCGTGTTGGCAACGCAGGGCGGCAAAACCAAGGCACCCAAGGCCGGCCCCAACTCGGCCACGGACGCCGGATCAGCGGCGGCAGCCGGTTCGGGCCCGACGGCCGCGAACGGCGCGAAGCTGGACTCCTATCTGCTCGGCCCCGCCGAGGTCGGCGCCATCATCGGCGACCAGAACCTGGTGGTCTCCGAGAAGGCCGGGCAGCTTCGCAACCTGAGGGCGACGCTGTCCAACCCGAACTGCAAAAACGCCTGGGAGCCCATCGAGAGCTCGGTCTATCAGGGAGCCGACGGCTACACCGCGGTGAGTGGGCAGGCCGTACACACCGCCGGCGAGAACCCGCCGCATCGGGTGTACGAAGCGGTTGCGGCGTTCTCGTCGCCCGAGAAGGCCGCGGCGTTCGTGGCGGCGACGGCCGAGAAGTGGCGGGCCTGCGCGGGTCAGTCGATCACCATGAGCTTCAACGGCAAGTCGTCGGGCTGGGCGTTCGGTGAGGTCACCGGCGCCCCGCCCAAGGTCTATCAGCAGAGAACGGAAGCGGACGGGACCCGGGTCTGCCACCACGCGTTGCACGCGGCGTCCAGCGTCGTCGTCGACCTGCTGGTGTGCGGCCCGGATGCCGGCACCGGTCAGGCCGGCAAGCTCGCCGGGGAGATCGCCGCGAAGGTGAACCAGTAACCGCCCCGGACATGGATCGGCCCCCGAGCCGTATTCCAGGTTGGACAAACCGGAAGCTCGGGGGCCGGGTGACTGCGGGGAATTCGCTAGCGCACGCGTGACGCCAGCTCTTCCGAGCAGGTGCTGCTAGCGCGCAGCCACCTCACATGTCCATGAAGCTATCAATTTCGCGGACCACCTCCTTCCTTGTGTACGGCCGACCGTACCCGCGGATCGGCCAGCCGACAACAGAATTCAGCGCTCAGCGATCGCTGACGATGGCGGCGTCGATCAGTTCGGCGAATTCCGCGGCCATCGGCGCCGGCGGCAGCGCGCGGCCGTCGAGCGTGTGCACACGGGCGGCCAAGGTCATGCTGGAGATCAACCAAACGCCCTGGGCGGCAACCATATCCGCGACGCGCAGCGCCCGGTAGTCGCAGTCATAGCCCTTGTCCCTGGCCACCTCGAACAGCGCCTGCTGGGTGGTGCCGCGCAGGATCGGATACCACGGCGGCGGAGTCAGTAGGCACGGATGATCCTCCGGCGTCTCGGGGGCCGTGGCGATCACCACAGTCGAGCGAGGGCCTTCCAGGATGTAACCGTCGGTGCTGACGAAGATCACGTCACCGGCGCCCTGACGGGCGGCATGGCGCAGGGCCGCCATATTCACCGCGTAGGACAGGGTCTTGGCGCCGGCCAGCAGCCACGGCATCGCGTCGACGCCGATGGCGGGCAGCCCGCGATCGAGCGTGATCGCCGCCAGCCCGCCCCGCCGGACCGCCGTCACGCGGTCGGGGACGGCGTTGACCATGACGTAGGCCGTCGGCGCCGACCCGCCCTCGCGGCCCCGGCTGTAGATCAACCGCATCGCGCCCTCTTCGGCGTTGTCCGCGCACCACTGCCGGGTGGCCGCCTCGACCGCGCTTCGCCACCGCGGCAGATCGGGTGCGGGCAGATCGGTCAACGCGGCGGACTGGGTCAGCCGCTGTAGATGCGGCTCGATCAGGCAGGCCCTGCCGTCGCGGACCAACAGCGTCTCGAACACACCGTCACCGCGGACCGCCGCCAGGTCGTCGGCGTGCAGCAGCGGCGCGTCGGGCGAACGTATTTCGCCGTCCAGCGTGACGATCACACCCGTCTGGCCCGCCATGGTCGAAAAGCCTATCCAATGCGGCCAAGGGGGCCCGCGTCGCGACCGCGTCCACGTGGGACCTCGCGAACGTGGAGCTAGCCGCACATTCGGCTCCGAGTGTGAAGCCAGTTTCACACTCGTTGGGGACGTGCGGCGGTCCGTAGAGTTGACTCGTGACCCACCCCGTCCCCGCACCCGAAACCGGACCCGACCCCGGTGCCGTCTGGCATTACGGCGATCCGCTGGGCGAGCAGCGCGCGGCCGACACCGACGCGATAGTGGTGGACCGCTCGCACCGCGGCGTGCTCACCTTGACCGGCAAGGACCGGCAAACCTGGTTGCACAGCATTTCGACGCAATTCGTCAGCGACCTCCCCGAGGGTGCCAGCACGCAGAACCTCAGCCTCGACGGCCAGGGCCGCGTCGAGGACCACTGGATCCAGACCGAGCTCGGCGGCACCACCTACCTGGACACCGAGCCGTGGCGGGCCGAGCCGTTGCTGGCATACCTGCGCAAGATGGTGTTCTGGTCCGAGGTCACCCCGGCCGGCGCCGAGCTGGCCGTGTTGTCGCTGCTCGGCCCGAAACTGGCTGACCAAGCGATTCTCGACGCGCTCGGGGTGGATGCGCTGCCCGCCGAGCTGACGGCAGTTCCCACCGGCGACGGCTTCCTGCGCCGGATGCCGGGCACCCCGGCCGGCCGGCTGGAGCTGGACCTGCTGGTGCCGCGCGCCGCGGCGGACGAGTGGCGAAAGCGCCTGACGCAGGCCGGAGTGCGACCGGGCGGGGTGTGGGCCTACGAAGCCCACCGGGTCGCGGCCCTGCGCCCCCGCCTCGGCGTCGACACCGATGAGCGCACGATTCCGCACGAGGTGGGGTGGATCGGGGGCCCCGGTGTGGGGGCCGTCCACCTGGACAAGGGGTGTTACCGCGGGCAGGAGACGGTCGCGCGGGTGCACAACCTGGGCAGGCCGCCGCGGATGCTGGTGCTGCTGCACCTCGACGGCTCGGTCGACCGGCCGTCGACCGGTGACCCGGTGCTGGCCGGCGGCCGCACCGTCGGCCGTCTCGGCACGGTGGTCGACCACGTGGATCTCGGTCCGATAGCGCTGGCGCTGCTCAAGCGCGGGCTGCCCGCCGAGACGGAATTGGCGACCGGACCGGACGCCTCGGTCGCCGCGGTGATCGACGCCGATTCGCTGCCCGCAACCGAACAAATCGGCGCGGGGCGGCTAGCTGTTGAACGGTTGCGGGGCGGTGCGGGATAATGAACGGTAACGTCCGCCACAGCAAGTAGGGGGCGCCAACGCCCGGTGGCGGGGCACGGTAAACTGTTGGCAGGACAATACGACACCAGGAGATCGGAGCCGCCTACTCGTTAGGCCGCTCCGTTATTGCGCGAGGGGGTTCCCCCATGGGCCGCGGCCGGGCTAAGGCAAAGCAGACCAAGGTTGCTCGAGAACTCAAATACAGTTCTCCACAGACCGACTTCCAGCGGCTTCAGCAAGAGCTGTCCGGATCGGGTTCGGACGACTCCAGTGACCTGGACAGCGACGGATCCGACGAATCCTGGGACGACCAGGACAGCTGGCGTCGCTAAGACCAACGCCCCGGCGCCGATGCGTAGTGCACCGGCGCCGCGTTAGTTCTGCCGGAGCACAAGCTTTCTAAAACCTCGGGTGCAGACCGACCATCTTGGCCCGTGGGCCTTCTTTTCCGCCTTTGCCCACGGTGCCCAGCACCCAGCAGTCCAGGTGCCGGGCGGTCAGGATGGCCAGGGCCCGGTCGGTGTCCTCGGGGGCCACGATGGCGATCATGCCGACGCCCATGTTGAACGTCTTTTCCATCTCCTCGCGGGTCACCCGCCCGCGCTGGGCGATCATGGCGAAGACAGGGGCGGGCGTCCAGGTCCCGCGATCCATCTCGGCGACCAGGCCGTGCGGGATGACGCGTTGCAGGTTGCCGGCCAGCCCACCGCCGGTGACGTGGCAGAAGGTGCGCACGTGGGTTTCGGCCGCGAGCGCCAGGCAGTCCTTGGCATAGATGCGGGTGGGTTCGAGCAGCTCTTCACCCAGCGTCCGGCCGAACTCCTCCACATATCCCTCGAGGTTCATCCGGTCGATCTCGAGCAACACGGTGCGCGCCAACGAATATCCGTTGGAATGCAGACCCGACGAACCCATCGCGATGATGACGTCGCCCGGTTTGACCCGGTCGGGCCCCAGCACGTCGTCGGCCTCGACGACACCGATGCCGGTGGCCGAGATGTCGTAGTGGTCCGGTTCCATCAGGCCGGGGTGTTCGGCCGTCTCGCCGCCCAGCAGCGCGCAGCCGGCCCGCACACATCCCTCGGCGATGCCACTGACGATGGCGCTCAACCGTTCCGGCACCGTCCGGCCCACCGCGATGTAATCCTGCAGGAACAGCGGCTCGGCGCCGCACACCACAAGGTCGTCGACCACCATGGCCACCAGGTCCAGCCCGACGGTGTCGTGCTTGTCCATCGCCTGGGCCACCGCCAGCTTGGTGCCGACGCCGTCGGTGGAGGCCGCCAGCAGCGGCTCGCGATAATCGCCACGTAGAGCGAACAGGCCGGCGAATCCGCCCAAGCCGCCCCGGACCTCGGGTCGCGTGGCTTTCGTCGCCAGCGGCTTGAACAATTCGACGGCGCGGTCGCCGGCTTCAATGTCCACCCCGGCCGACGCGTAGGTGATGCCCTGACTGCCTTGGTGGCGTCCTGGACTCTTTCCGGGATCCGTCATCGCGATAAAGGCTACCGGGCGGCACCGACGGCCGGTATCAAACGTCGGTGAAGGAGCGCAACCGAGTTCCTCAGTGCACGACCGGCACTTCGTCGGGCGCGAGTTCCTCGAGCCCGGCGCCGCGGGCGGCGTTGGCGAGCATGTGCTCGATGACGTTCTTGCCCAACGCCGTTTCCCCGGGCAGTTCGATCGGGTACTGGCCGTCGAAGCAGGCGGTGCACAGCCGCGAGGCCGGCTGCTCGGAGGCCGCCACCAGGCCGCGCAGCGAGATGTAGCCCAGCGAGTCGGCGCCGATGGCATGCCGCACCGCCTCGAGCATCTCCTTCTTGTCCTCGACCGCGTTGGCGATCAGCTCCGCCGGTGACGGGAAGTCGATGCCGTAGAAGCAGGGCCATTTGACCGGCGGTGAGGCGATCCGCACGTGCACTTCGACGGCGCCGGCCTCGCGCAGCATCCGCAACAGGGCACGCTGGGTGTTGCCGCGCACGATCGAGTCGTCGACGACGATGAGTC
>NZ_LZMG01000071.1:0-7761 GCF_001673615.1 Mycobacterium sp. 1245499.0 | reverse complement strand
CGTGCGGGTTGGTGGCCTTGGAGTCGTCGACGTAGGTGATTCCGTCGGCGACGGCCACGACCTCGGCCCGGTGCCGGCCCACCCGGAACGCGGCGATCGCGGCCGCGATCGCCTCGGCCGGCACGTCGACGCTGCGCGCCAGCGCCGCGGCGGCCAGCGCGTCGAGCACCCCGACCGGCCCCGGCACCGGGATGGAGTCGACCGGGAGCAGCGCCAGATCGTCGGCGAACGCGCGGTCCACCAACTGGCCGTCGCGCACGCCCAGCTCCCCCGCGGCAGGTTCACCCAGCCGGAAGCCGACGCGCACCGGCGCCGCGGCGGTGTCCAGCAGCGCCGCCGCCCGGCGGTCGTCCAGGCCCACCACCGCCACCCGGCCGTCGAGCACCCGCGCCTTCGCCGCGGCGTAGGCGGCCATGCTGCCGTGCCAGTCGAGGTGGTCCTCGGCGATGTTGAGCACCGCGCCGGCCTCGGGCTTTAGCGAAGGCGCCCAATGCAATTGGAAGCTGGACAGCTCGACGGCCAGCACCTCGGCGGGTTGCTCCAGGACGTCGAGCACCGGGTCGCCGATGTTGCCGCACAGCAGGCTGCGCCGGCCGCCGGCGGTCAGCATGGCGTGCAGCATCGACGTCGTGGTCGTTTTGCCGTTGGTCCCGGTGACCACCAGCCAGCGCCGCGGCGGCCCGTACCGGCCCGCGGCGTCGAGCCGCCAGGCCAGCTCCACGTCGCCCCAGATCGGCACCCCGGCGGCCGCGGCGGCCACCAGCAGCGGCGTCGTCGGCGAGAAGCCGGGACTGGTGACCACCAGCGCGAAGCGGGAGATCTGCTCGGTGGCCGTCGGGGTGGACGCGGTCGCCACGCCGGCGTCGGCGTAGCCGCGCAGCGTGGCCGGGTCGTCGTCGCACACCGTGGGCACCGCGCCGAACCGGGTCAGCACCGCCAGCGCGGCCCTGCCCGTGACCCGGCCGCCGGCGACCAGCACCGGCGCGCCCGGCGCCAGGGGGTCTTGCACTGGATCAGAGCCGCTCATCAGGCACCGATCGCGCCCAGCCACTCACCGTAGAACAGGGCCACGCCCAGGCCGCAGGCGATCGCGGTGAGCAGCCAGAAGCGGATGATGACCGTGGTTTCGGCCCAGCCGGCCAGTTCGAAATGGTGATGAAAGGGTGCCATCCGGAACACCCGGCGCCCGGTGGTCCGAAAGGTCAGGATCTGCAACACGACCGAGCTGACCTCGGCGACGAACAGCGAACCCAGCACGACGGCGAGGATCTCGGTGCGGCTGGTCACCGAGATACCCGCGATGATGCCGCCCAACGCCAGCGATCCGGTGTCGCCCATGAAGATCTTGGCGGGCGCGGCGTTCCACCACAGAAAGCCGATGCAGGCGCCCGCGGTGGCGGCCGCGACCAGCGCCAGGTCCAGCGGATCGCGCACGTTGTAGCAACCCAGCCCAGGCGCCGTGACGCAGGCGTTGCGGTACTGCCAGAAGGTGATCAGCACGTAGGCGGCGGTGACCATCGCCATGCAACCGGCGGCCAGCCCGTCCAGGCCGTCGGTGAAGTTCACCGCGTTGGACCACGCGCTGACGACGACCACGCAGAACAACACGAACAGCCCCGGCGCCAGGGTGACGGTGGCGATCTCGCGCACGTAGGACAGGTCGGCGCTGGCCGGGGTCAGGCCGTTGTTATTGCGGAACCGCAGCGCCAGCACGCCGAACAGCACCGCGGCGGCGACCTGCCCGATCGTCTTGGCAGTCTTGTTCAGGCCGAGGTTGCGCGACCGGCGGATCTTGATCAGGTCGTCGAGGAATCCGACGACGCCGAGCACGGTGGCCAGCCCGAGCACCAGCAGGCCCGACACGGTGATGCCTTCACCGTCGAAGGCCATCCCGGCCAGGTGGGTGCCCAAATAGCCCGCCCAGATGCCGGCCAGGATCGCCACGCCGCCCATCGACGGCGTGCCCCGTTTGGCGTGGTGGGTGGGCGGGCCGTCCTCGCGGGTGTGGTGGCCGAATCCCTGCCGGGTGAACAACCGGATCAGGGCCGGGGTCAACAGGATCGACACGGTCAGCGCGACGGCCACCGCGATCAGGATCTGCCTCATGCGTGCGTCCCGCGGTCGTCCGAGCCTTCTGCTGGTGACGACCCGCTTCGCCCGGCTTCGCCGCCCTCGCGATCGTCACGGCTCGATGGTGACGACCCGCTTCGCCCGGCTTCGCCGCCCTCGCGATCGTCACGGCTCGATGGTGACGACCCGCTTCGCCCGGCTTCGCCGCCCTCGCGATCGTCACGGGCCAGCGCGTCCGCCAGCGCGCCCAGTTCGGCCGAGTTCGACGCCTTCACCAGCACCACGTCGCCGGGTTGCAGCTCGGCTCGCAGCAACTCCAGGGCGGCGTCGCTGTCGGCGACGTTGACGGCCCCCTTATCGGCGGCGCCCCAGGAACCCTCCATGACCGCTCCGTGGTGCATGGCGCTCATCGACCTCCCACTTCCCACGACAACGAGTCGAGACACATCTAAGCGCACGGCCAGCCGGCCGATGCGATCGTGCTCGAGGATGGCGTCCTCGCCGAGCTCGGCCATCTCGCCGAGCACCGCCCAGCTCCTGCGCTTTTCGGCGGGGCCGCCCTCGCCCCCGCCGTGGGCGATCCACGCCAGCGCCTGCAACCCGGCCCGCATTGAATCGGGGTTGGCGTTGTAGGCATCGTCGATCACGGTAACGCCGTCTTCGCGGGTGGTGACGTGCATCCGGTGCCGCGACACCGGGCCCGCCCCGGCCAGGGCGGCCGCCACCTGTTCGAGGTCGGCGCCGCATTCCAGGGCGACCGCGGCGGCGCTCAGCGCGTTGCCGACCTGGTGATCGCCGTAGACGCCGAGCTGCACCGCCACCTGCGCCACCCCGGCGGCGTCGCGCCGGTGCAGCGTGAACCGCGGCCTGGCCAGCTCGTCGAGCGACACCGGCCCGGCCCACAGGTCGCTGGGGCCCGCGTTGGTGTGCTCGGCGCGGCTGACCCGGACCACCCGGGCCGCGGTCACGTCGGCCATGGCCGCCACGGCCGGATCGTCGGCGTTCAGGATCACCACGCCGGAAGCTGGAACAGACTGTGGCAGTTCGGATTTCGTTTGGGCAATGGCCTCGCGCGAGCCGAACTCGCCGAGGTGAGCGGTGCCGACGTTGAGCACCACGCCGATGGAGGGCGTGGCGATGTCGGCCAGCGCGGCGATGTTGCCGGGGTGGCGGGCCGACATCTCCAGAACCAAATAGTCGGTGTCGGACGTCGCGCGCAGCACCGTCCAGGGGTGGCCCAGCTCGTTGTTGAAGGACCCGGGCGGGGCCACCACCTGACCCAGCGGCGCCAGCACGGCGGCCACCAGGTCCTTGGTCGAGGTCTTTCCCGACGACCCGGTGATGCCGACGATCGTCAGCCCGCCCGCCACCAGTTCGGCGGCCACCGCCTTGGCCAGCCTGGCCAGCGCGGCCAGCACCGCGGCACCCGAGCCGTCCGGGTCGTGCTCGAGCACCCCGGCCCGCGATCCCGAAACCCCCGCGGGTGCGACGACGATGGCGGGGACCCCGACCGGCCGCGCTGCCAGCACCGCGACCGCGCCGGCCGCCACCGCCGAGGCCGCATGGTCGTGCCCGTCCGAGCGTGCGCCGGGCAGCGCCAGGAACAGCCCGCCCGGCCCGACGGCACGCGAGTCGAACTCCACCGTCCCGGTGACGTGGCGGTGCGCGGCGTCCTCGGGCGAGATGTCGGACAGGGTGCCCCCGACGATGTCGGCGATCTGGGCGACGGTCAGGTCGATCATGCGCGATCCTCCAACGCCCGCGCCAACTCGACGCGGTCGTCGAAGGGGCGGACCACGTCACCGGCGCGCTGCCCGGTTTCGTGGCCCTTGCCGGCGATCAGCACCACGTCGCCGGGCCTGGCCCAGCCGACCGCGTGCCGGATCGCCTCGCGCCGGTCGGCGATCTCGACAACTTCTGTCGCGCAGCCACTTTCGGTCACCCCGGCCAGGATCTCCCGGCGAATCGCCGACGGGTCTTCGCCGCGCGGATTGTCGTCGGTGACGACCACCAGATCGGCCAGCTCGGCGGCCGTCGCGCCCATCGGCACCCGCTTGCCCGGGTCGCGCTCGCCGCCGGCGCCGAACACCACCGCCACCCGGCGACCCGGACGCGCCAGCGTGCTCAGCACCGCGCGCAGAGCGCCTGGCTTGTGGGCGTAGTCGACCAGCGCCAAAAACTCCTGGCCGGCGTCGATCTGTTCCATGCGCCCCGGCACGCGGGTCTGCCGCAGCCCCGGCGCCGCCTGCTCCGGCGTCACCCCGACCGCATCCAGAAGGGCCAGCGCCACAAGGCAATTGGCGATGTTGTAGTGGCCGGGCAGCGGGACCCCGACCTGGTGCCGCGCGCCGGCGGGGTCGATGACGGAGAACTGTTGTCCCCCGGCGCCCATCGTGGCGACGTCGACGGCGCGCCAATTCGCCGGCCGGCCCTCGGCGCTGACGGTGACGGCGTCGCCGGCTCGATCCGCCATGGCCCGCCCGGCCTCGTCGTCGACGCACACGACCGCGCGGCGCGCCCGCAGCGGCGAATTCGGCTCGAACAACAGGGCTTTGGTGTTGAAGTAGTCTTCCATGGTCGGGTGAAAGTCGAGGTGATCGCGGGACAGGTTGGTGAAACCGCCTACCGCAAAACCGGTTCCGTCCACCCGGCCCAGCGCCAGCGCGTGGCTGGAGACCTCCATGACCACGGTGTCGACACCCTGCTCGGCCATGGCCGCCAGCATCGCCTGCAGCGCGGGCGCCTCCGGGGTGGTCAACGCGCTGGGGATGTCGGCGCCGTCGATGCGAATGCCGATGGTGCCGATCAGCCCGCACCTGCGCCCGGCGGCCCGCAGGCCGGATTCGACCAGGTAGGTGGTGGTGGTCTTGCCGGAGGTGCCGGTGATGCCGATAACGGCCAGCCGCTGCGACGGGTTCCCGTACACCGTGGCGGCCAGGCCGCCGAGCACGCCGCGGGGGTCGGGGTGCACCAGCGTCGGCACGGACGGGGCGCCGGCGGCGCTCATCTCCGCGACCCCGGCGGCATCGGTGAGCACGGCGATCGCGCCGCGTTCGATCGCCTCCGCGGCATAGCGGGCCCCGTGCGTGGTCAGGCCGGGCAACGCGGCGAACAGGTCACCGGGCAGCACGTCCTGGGCGCGCAGCGTCACGCCGGTGATCGCCACGTCGGGCACGACGGCGCCCTGACCTGCGACGTCGGCCGGGACCGCTCCCACCTGCTCGGCGAGCGCGGGCAACCGCACGCCGGCGACGGCGCTGGGGCGTAACCCAGTGGGCAGCACCACTTCTTCTCACACCTCCCTCCGACGCCGCGCGATCCTCATGATCGGCCATGACACCCTACCTAGCCGCGACCGGCCACGAGGCGATGCGCGCGCCGACGGAAGGTCCGGCTGGGCCCTGGCGAGGTCGCTAGGGCTAGGTGGCCTGCAGCGTCAGCGGCGGCCCGGGGTCGGGCGACAGCGGCACGTTCTCGCGCTGCATCAGCCAGCCGGCGATGTTGTGGAACAGCGGGGCCGCCGAGTGGCCCGGCGTCCCGTCGGCGTTGCGCTCGGGGTTGTCCATCATGATGCCGATGACGTACCGGGGATTGTCGACGGTCGCCATCCCCGCGAACGTGATCCAGTAGACGTTGTCGAAGTAGCAGCCGCAGGCCGGGTTGATCTGCTGGGCGGTACCCGTCTTGCCGGCCATCTGGTAGCCCGTCACCGCGCCGGCGGAACCGGTGCCCTGCTGGTAGCCCATCGGGTCCTTTTGCACGACGGCGCGCAGCATGTTGCGCACGGTCTGCGCCGTCTGCGGCGACACCACCCGCACGCCGTCCGGACGCGGCTCCTCGGTGCGGGTGCCGTCGGGGGCGATGGTGGCCTTGATGATTCGCGGCGGTATCCGCAATCCGTCGTTGGCGATCGCCTGGTACATGCCGGTCATCTGCAGCAGCGTCATCGAAAGACCTTGGCCGATAGGCAGGTTCGAGAAGGTGCTGCCCGACCACTGGTCGATCGGCGGCACCAGCCCGGCGCTCTCACCCGGCAGGCCCACGTTGGTGCGCTGGCCCAGACCGAATTTGCGGACCATGTCGTAGAAGCGCTCCGGGCCGACGCGCTGCGCGAGCATCAAAGTGCCGACGTTGGAGGACTTTCCGAACACACCGGTGGTGGTGTAGGGCATCACGCCGTGGTCCCACGCGTCGTGGATGGACACCCCGCCCATCTGGAGGGTGCCGGGGACCTGCAGCACCTCATCGGGATTGGACAGGCCGTACTCGATGACCGACGAGGCGGTGATCACCTTGTTCACCGAGCCGGGCTCGAACGGCGAGGACACGGCCAGATTGCCCAGCTGTTTGTCGCCTTGGCGCCCGATGTCCTGCGAGGGGTCGAACGTGTTGTCGTTGGCCATGGCCAGCACTTCGCCGGTCTTGGCGTCCAGCACGACGGCCGAAACATTGTGCGCGCCAGAGACATTCTTGGCCTGCTGGACCTGCTGCTGGACGTAGAACTGGATGTCGTCGTCGAGGGTCAGCTGGACCATCGAACCGTTGACCGCCCGGTGCCGGTTGCGGTAGCTGCCCGGGATGACCACACCGTCGGATCCGCGGTCATAGGTGACCGCGCCGTCGGTGCCCGACAGCACCGAATCCATGGCCTCTTCCAGCCCCAGCAGGCCGTGCCCGTCCCAGTCGATGCCGCCGACGATGTTAGCCGCCAGCGATCCGCCCGGATACTGGCGCAGATCCTGGCGTTCGGAACCGACCTCGGGGTACTTGTCCGAGATCGCGCTGGCGACAGCGGGATCGACGGCGCGCGCCAGATAGACGAAGTTGTCGTCGGTCTGCAGCTTCTTCAACACGGTCGCCGAGTCCGGCTTGTTGCCCAGGCGGCTGGAGACCTCCTTGGCGATGTCGCGCAACCGCTGCTGCGGATCGGGAGCGGTCGAGTTCTTGGCTTTGGCCTCCTCGAGCTGCTTACGAATCCGTTTCGGCTGAAAGGTCAGCGCACGCGACTCGATGGTGAAGGCAAGCTGGTCTTTGCGACGGTCGATGATGCTGCCGCGCACCGCCTTTTCCACATCGGTGACCTTGAGCTGGCCGGCGGCCTGGGCCCGCAGCGACGGGGCGTTGGTCACCTGCAGGACGAACAGCTGGGCGGCGGCCACCAGCATCAGCACCAGGATGACCACGTTGCCCGCGCGGTGCCGGAAGACGAACGACCCGCCGCGGCTGGTCAACTGCACGATCTGACGGGTGCGGCGTTCCCGCGCCGAGTGCCCCGCCGCCACCGCCTCGGGCCGTTGCGCGGCCCCGGCACCCTTGGCCTGCTTGGCTTTCCGGAATCGCTTCGGCTCCCGAACGTCGCGGCCGGTGTCGGCCTGCTGCGGTTTCAGGCGGCGCTTGGGTTGCCGGACGTCCTTGCCCGCCAAGTCCTTACGGGGACCACGCGTCGGGCGCGCCGACTGCGACCGGCGGGCCCGCGGGGATTCACCGCGGCTCACCTGGGGGCACCTGGCGCCGCGCCGGCCGCGGGCCCGGGCAGGCCGTTGACCGGGGCGGCGGGGACCGCCGGTTGAGCCGGCGCGCCCGGGCGGCCCAACTGCACCGGGATCGGAATCTCGGCGGGCAACGGTGCGGGCATCTGGCCGGGAGCCGGAATCGGCAACCCGCCCAGGGGAATCGACACCTCGGGGGGCG
>NZ_LZMG01000070.1:0-810 GCF_001673615.1 Mycobacterium sp. 1245499.0 | reverse complement strand
CGTGAACTGATTGACGTCGGTGTAGCCCGCACGGAACAAGTTTTCGCAGCCGGTCAGGTACTTCATGTACCGGTCGTAGACCTCCTGGGACTGGATGGCGATCGCCTGCTCGCGATTGGCCTCGAGTGCCTCGGCCCACAGGTCCAAGGTCCTGGCGTAGTGCAGCTGCAGCGACTGGACGCGGGTCAGGTCGAAGCCCGCGGTCACTCCGTACTCGCCGACGGTCTGCGGCGTCGGCAGCCAGCCGCCGGGGAAGATCTCGGCCAGGATGAACTGCGAGAACTGCACGATTTCGTGGGTCAGCTTCAGGCCCTTGGCCCGCGCGTCTTTGAACGACGGCCGAACGATGGTGTGCAGCAACATCACTCCGCCGGGCGGCAGCGCCTGGTAGGCCATTTTGAAGAAGCGGCCGTAGCGCTGCCGGCCGAAGTGCTCGAACGCGCCGATGGACACGATGCGGTCCACGGGCTCGTGGAACTTCTCCCAGCCCTCCAGCAGCACCCGCCGGCTGCGGGGGGTGTCCATCTGATCGAAGGACTGCTGCACGTGCTCGGCCTGGTTTTCCGACAGTGTGAGGCCGACGACGTTGACGTCGTACTTCTCGATGGCCCGCCGCAGGGTGGCCCCCCAGCCGCAACCGATGTCCAGCAGCGTCATCCCGGGTTCGAGCTTCAATTTGCCCAGCGCCAGATCGATTTTGGCGATCTGCGCCTCCTCGAGCGTCATGTCGTCGCGCTCGAAGTAGGCGCAGGTGTAGCCCATCGTCGCGTCTAAGAATAATGCGAAAAATTCATTCGAGACATCGTAAAT
>NZ_LZMG01000069.1:0-1669 GCF_001673615.1 Mycobacterium sp. 1245499.0 | reverse complement strand
ACGCCGGGCCGGTGCTGAAGGTGCACCCCAACTTGCGTTATGCCACCGACGGACGCACGGCCGCGGCCTTCGCGCTGGCCTGCCGGCAGGCCGGGGTCAACCTGCAGCGCTACGAGCACCGCGCCGACCTGCCCTGCGGGTCGACGATAGGGCCGCTCGCTGCCGCCCGGACCGGCATCCCGACCGTCGACGTCGGCGCCGCGCAGCTGGCGATGCACTCGGCGCGCGAGTTGATGGGCGCGCACGACGTGGCCTCGTACTCGGCCGCGATGCAGGCCTTCTTTTCGCCCGAGTCGTTCTGAGGTTCGACAGGGCTACATGAAAGCCAGAGTCAGCGCGAAGGTTGCGGCGTTGAGGGCGAGCAGGAACCCGGCGAACGCGAACTGACCGGAAATATCGTTGGCGAGTACGTGGGTGTACATCGCGCAAATGAAGAAGATAGTCAGCCCGGCTGCCGCGGCGACGCCGATTGCCGGAATCCACAGGCCGACGATAAGCCCAAGGGCGCCTAAGGTTTTCAGGGTGCCGATGGGGAACCGCAGCCAGGACAGCGGCACCCCGGCCCGGCGCATGGGCCCCATGATGGGCGCGAAGTGGAGCAGTGCGCTCACGCCCGAGAAGCCGTCGAAGGCTATGGCAATTGCCGTCACGATGAGGTATGCGGTGCGCATGTTGGGGTCTTCCGTGGTTGGTCGAATGAGAGCAGAGTCGTCTGTGTCACCCCGTCGGGGCAGCCCTGACGCACCAGGCCAGAGCGCTTCGGAAAGCGACCACCGACCGGCTCTTCGATCGGGTATCGCCGCGTTAGGGGTCCATCGCTTCTCCTATTGCGTATTCCGTTGCGGTGGCCCGCAATCGGCTGATCCAGTCCGGGTGGAGTAGCCGGCCGCTACCAGCAACTCGTATCAAGGACGGATCGGCGGGGCGCAAAGTTACACGCGCGCGTAACTTTTCGCCGCCGCGCCTCGTCGTCACTTCGTGAGGCGGCAATCCTGACGCCACGACGAGGAGGATCGATGACAGCGGAGAGCTGGTACGGCCCGCGCTGGCCGCGGGTGACCGCCCGTGCCACCAGTGCAACGTTGGCAATCCTGGCGGTGGCTCAAGCCGCATTCGCCGGCAGTTTCCTGGGTGGGCAGTACGACGCACTGGGGCTGCACTCCGCGGGTGCGAAAGTGACCACGGTGCTTTCCGTCGTTCAGGTGGTGGTGCTGGTGATCGTGAGCAGGACGGGCGGGCCGCGCTGGCCGATAGCGGTCGCGACGCTGGTGACCATCCTCCTCATCGCCGAGTTCGCCTCGGGGGAATTGCGGCTGACAGCGTTACACGTTCCGCTCGGGGTGCTGTTGATCGTGGGGATCGTTCAGCTGACCGCATCGGTGTGGCGGTGGCCGCTGGCCGCACGCTCTCGTCCAGCACACCAGGATGTGATTCGGTGAACCGGCGTAGCGCGCTGCGGGTGGGCGCTGCCGCGGCTGGAATCGGCTTGGTCGGTGCCGGCTGGCCAATGGCGGGCGCACTGCTGGGATCGGCAGAATCGGGACGGCTCGTGCGCAGTCAGACCAAACTGCCCGACCGCTATCAAGTCCCGTTGCCGATCCCGGAGCAATTGGCACCGGTCAGCAGCGATGCCGGCACCGACCAAGCCGAGATCACCCAGCAGATCTCG
>NZ_LZMG01000068.1:0-10725 GCF_001673615.1 Mycobacterium sp. 1245499.0 | reverse complement strand
CGCCGCCTCGGCGGCAACCAGCTCGATGCCCGGCGTATCGACGACCGGCAACAGCTCCTTGGGGACCGTTTTGGTCGCCGGCAAGAAGCGCGTCCCGAGACCGGCGGCGGGCACGACCGCAGTGCGTGGCACCACCACGTTTGGGCTTGACATTGTTCACACGATAACCCGCATCCACTATGCCGAGTCGATGTGGCGCGGGGAAACACCTGGCTGTCATCGTTGAGCCATGGCGACCGCCAGCAAAGCCGCACTGCGTGACCAGCTGCTTGCCGCCCGCCGCCGGTCTCGGGACGCGCTTCTTGCCGGCGACCAAAACGGTCCCCAAGGAGCTGTTGCCGGTCGTCGATACGCCGGGCATCGAGCTGGTTGCCGCCGAGGCGGCCGAGGCCGGTGCCGAGCGCCTGGTGATCATCACCTCGGAGGGCAAGGACGGCGTCGTCGCGCACTTCGTCGAGGACCTGGTGCTGGAGAGCACGCTGGAGGAGCGCGGCAAGACCGCGATGCTGGACAAGGTCCGGCGCGCCCCGCAGCTGATCAAGGTCGAGTCCGTGGTGCAGAGCGAGCCGCTGGGCCTGGGGCACGCGATCGGCTGCGTCGAGTCGCGGCTGGCCGACGACGAGGACGCCGTGGCGGTGCTGCTGCCCGACGACCTGGTGCTGCCCACCGGTGTGCTCGGGACGATGTCGAAGGTGCGGGCGCACTACGGCGGCACGGTGTTGTGTGCCATCGAGGTAACGCCCGAAGAGGTCAGCGCCTACGGGGTTTTCGACGTCGAGCCGATCCCCGACGACGACAACCCGGACGTGCTCAGGGTCAACGGCATGGTCGAGAAGCCGAGGGCGCAAGACGCCCCGTCGCTGTTCGCCGCGGCCGGTCGCTACGTGCTCGACCGGGCCATCTTCGATGCGTTGCGCCGCATCGAGCGTGGGGCGGGCGGCGAGGTACAGCTCACCGACGGCATCGCGTTGCTGATAGCGGAGGGCCATCCGGTGCACGTGGTCGTGCATCGCGGATCTCGACACGACTTGGGAAATCCTGGCGGCTACCTCAAGGCTGCGGTTGACTTTGCATTGGATCGTGATGACTACGGCCCGGATCTGCGGCAGTGGTTGGTGGCGCGATTGGGCCTGGCCGAGCAGTAGCCCGGCGGTGACCCGGCTGGCGGACGACGGCGGACCGGTGAACGCGTAGCGGTCCCGGGCGGGGATGACCCGCCCGCGCAATGAGCGGGTCGCCTACGGCGGCGCCCGCCGGGTTGAGGGCAGAGAGGCGCGCTGTGCGTTCGGTGGAAGAGCAGCAGGCCCGGATCACCGCGGCCGCGGTGGCCCCGCGACCGATACGTGTGGCGATCGCCGAGGCGCAGGGACTGATGTGCGCCGAGGAAGTGGTGACCGAGCGCCCGATGCCCGGCTTCGATCAGGCCGCGATCGACGGCTATGCGGTGCGCAGCGTGGACGTCCTCGGCGTGGGCGAGGTGGGCAGCGACAGCCTTCCCGAGCCGTTCGATGACTCCGGCGAGAACGACCGCCGCGAGGGCCTGGTGCTGCCGGTGATGGGCACCGTCGAGGCCGGCTCGCGTACCCCCAGCCGGCTGCAGCCGCGCCAGGCCGTGCGCGTGCAAACCGGGGCCCCGCTGCCCACGTTGGCCGACGCGGTGCTGCCGTTGCGGTGGACCGACGGCGGGACGCAGCGGGTGCGGATCCTGCGGGGCGCCCCGTCGGGCGCCTACGTGCGCCGCGCCGGCGACGACGTCCAGCCCGGCGACGTCGCGGTGCGCTCCGGGACGGTGATCGGTGCGGCGCAGGTCGGGCTGCTGGCCGCGGTCGGCCGCGAACGGGTGCTGGTCCACCCGCGCCCGCGGGTGACGATCATGGCGCTGGGTGGCGAGCTGGTCGACATCTCGCGCACCCCGGGCAACGGGCAGGTCTATGACGTCAACTCCTATGCGCTGGCGGCTGCGGCCCGCGACGCCGGTGCGGAGGTCAACCGCGTCGGCATCGTCGGCGGCGGCCCCCGCGAGCTGCGGGAGATCGTCGAGGGGCAGATCAACCGGGCCGAGGTGATCGTGATCGCCGGCGCGGTCGGGGGCGCCGCGGCCGAGGCGGTGCGGCGGGTGCTGTCCGAGCTCGGCGAGATCGAGGTCGTGCGGGTGGCCATGCATCCGGGCTCCATCCAGGGTTTCGGGCAGCTGGGCCGGGAGGGCGTCCCGACGTTTCTGTTGCCGGCCAACCCGGTGAGCGCGCTGGTGGTGTTCGAGGTGATGGTCCGTCCGCTGATCCGGTTGTCGCTGGGCAAGCGTCAGCCGATGCGCCGGATCGTGCAGGCGCGCACGCTGTCGCCCATTACGTCGGTGGCCGGGCGCAAGGGTTTCCTGCGCGGGCAGCTGATGCGCGACCAGGAGAGCGGGGAGTATCTGGTGCAGGCGCTCGGCGGCGCGCCCGGCGCCTCGTCGCACCTGCTGGCCACCCTCGCCGAAGCGAACTGTCTGGTGGTGGTGCCCAGCGGCGCCGAGCAGATTCGTACCGGCGAGATCGTCGACGTCGCCTTCCTGGCCCAGCGCGGCTGAGCGAAACGACTGCACGCACGGTGAACCTGTTGCGCTCCACTTCCCGCCATCCAGGATGGCCCATGAGCGTTGGGCCGCTTCGCGTTCCGGCCGGCGTCGTCCGGTTGCGGGCGGTGCGGCTGCGCGACGGCGCGCAGTGGAGCCGCATCCGGCTGACCGATCGTGCGCACCTGGAACCGTGGGAGCCCAGCTCCGAGGGCGACTGGACGGCCCGGCACGCGGTGGCCGCCTGGCCGGCGCTGTGTTCCGGGCTGCGCGCCGAGGCGCGGCAGGGCCGCATGCTGCCTTACGTCATCGAACTCGACGGCCGGTTCTGCGGCCAGCTGACCATCGGCAACGTCACCCACGGCGCGTTGCGGTCGGCGTGGATCGGCTACTGGGTGCCGCGGTCGGCCACCGGAGGCGGCGTGGCCACCGCGGCGCTGGCGCTGGGCCTCGACCACTGCTTCGGCCCGGTCATGCTGCATCGGGTGGAGGCCACCGTGCGTCCGGAAAACGCCGCCAGCCGGGCCGTGCTGGCAAAAGTGGGATTCCGCCAGGAGGGCCTGTTGCAGCGCTATCTGGAGGTCGACAAGGCGTGGCGTGATCACCTGCTGATGGCCATCACCGTCGAAGAGGTCAGCGGATCGGTGGCCTCGACGCTGGTCCGCGCCGGAAACGCCAGCTGGGTGTGACCGGCTCTCGCTAGGTCATCCGGCTTTCGTCGTCCGCTTTCGCGGCGGCTCGCCGGGAGTCCGAATCGTTGCCATTCTGGGACTAGCGCGACACGAGTGACTCATGGTGCTTGTGAGAGGCAAATTACAGGTGTGTAATTGTCCTGGTCGTACGACCGGGCCGCGTTGGCCACCAGTGGCTTCGCGGGGGATGGACACCGAAGAGAGCAGGTCATCATGCCAAGCATCCCGCAGTCATTGTTGTGGATATCGCTCGTGGTGCTATGGCTGTTCGTCTTGGTGCCGATGCTCGTCAGCAAACGCGACGCGGTGCGGCGCACCAGCGACGTGGCCCTGGCGACCCGGGTGCTCAACGGCGGGGGCAACTCCCGGCTGGTCAAGCGCAGCGGCCCGGCCGCCGGTCACCGCAGCGATCCGAACTGGACGCCGCCGCAAGACTCGACCGACCTCGACGACGAACACGACCTCGCCGACGATGACGACCACGAATCCGACGACGACCCCGAGACCGACGAGCTGAGCCGCCGTCGCCCGGTGGTGATGAGAATGGCCGTCGCCGAGGCAGGCGAGCCCTCCGAGCCCGACTACCTCGACGTCGATGTCGTCGAGGATTCCCACGTCCTTCCGGTGGGGGCCAGCGGGTCTGCCGCCGAGGCCGAGACCGCCGACATCGAGCCGGCCGAAGACGTCGACGTCGACACCGAGGCCGTCGCCAAAACCGACGATGCCGACGAGGACGGCGACGAGGACGGCTACGAGTACGTCGAGGACTCGTCCGGCCTGGAGCCCGCCGCCGAGAGCGACGAGTCCGACGACTCCGACGCGCCGGCCCCGCTGCCGCGCAACGCGTCGCGCCGGCGCCGGTTCGACAACAAGACCGCCGCCGCCGTCAGCGCTCGCAAGTACGCCTTCCGCAAGAAGGTCCTGATGGTGATGGCGGTCGTCCTGGTCGGCTCGGCGACCGCGGCCTTCAAGATCTCGCCGAGCGCCTGGTGGTTGTGCGGCACCGCCACCGCGATCACCCTGCTGTACCTGGGGTACCTGCGGCGCCAGACGCGCATCGAGGAGAAGGTGCGCCACCGGAGGATGAAGCGGATGGCGCGGGCGCGGCTCGGCGTGGAGAACGCTTACGACCGCGGCTACGACGTGGTCCCGTCGCGCCTGCGGCGCCCGGGCGCGGTGGTTCTGGAGATCGACGACGAGGACCCCGTGTTCGAGCACCTGGACTACGCGATGGCCATGCGGACCTTCGGTTGGCCCAGGGACTTGCCGCGCGCCGTCGGCGAGTAGTGCTGGCAGTTCGGTAGTTGGTGCCGCGACTGGTAGCCTGCTTAGCGATCAGGGGCTATGGCGCAGTTGGTAGCGCGACTCGTTCGCATCGAGTAGGTCAGGGGTTCGATTCCCCTTAGCTCCACAACGTTTGGCCAGTTCAAGCGGTATTACGTCCGTCAGCCCTAGTAGGGCCGTCCGCAGTCCGGCCCTAGTAGCGCGTATTGCCGCGTCGCGCACGACCGCGTGTAAATGCTTCTTCGATTTCGGCGTTCATCATCGGCGATCCTAAAGTTGGAGCGGTTTGCTTGGCCCTTTGTGTTCGTGGGCAAGTGACAACTGATGGTCCGGGACCAGTGGGTGTCTTGCGCGTTGGCCTGCGTTCGCGCTCCCGGGTCCTCCGGCGATGGGGGTGGGGGGTTACCCCTCGGCCAACCCACGCCCGCCTCGAACGGCCAGCATTGTGTCTCTCTCTGAAGAGTCGGGCAAGGTCACCTGAAGTTTAGGGGTTTTAGGATGCTTTATTGATATGCCCTAAAGCCCTAAAGGTGCGCTAAAGTCCCAAAGCTCGGACTCGGGCATTTGGGTCGGCTGCATACGCGCCTCGGGGGTTAGGCGGTTGTGGCGGCTTTAGGCAAGTTGCCTAAACCGAGTAGGCTGCAGGGGTTAGCTGGTTTAGGAGCCTTTATGCGATTTGCCTAAAGCATGTTAGGAACCTTAGGCAGGTTTATCTTCAATCCCTAACCTCAAGGAGGCGTGATGGACAGACTGCGCAACCCCTACACGCCAAACGCAGGGGCACAGCCAACCACCCTGGTTGGACGTAACCCGCAGCTCGACTCGTTCGACCTACTGCTCGGACGGCTGAAGCGCGGGCGGACGGAGCAATCGATGATCATCAAGGGCCTCCGAGGGGTCGGCAAGACGGTCTTGCTGGGAAAGTTCCGGGAGAAGGCCGTAGCTACTGACTGGGTTGTGCTGGAAATGGAGGTCCAGAAGCACGAAGACAACGAGTTCCGTAGGACTATCGCAGGCAAGGCGCGAACGGCCCTTCTGGAACTGTCTCCACGCGCGCGCTGGACTGACAGGGCGAAGAGAGCTGCCGGCGTGCTGAAGTCGTTCTCAGTGTCTGTCGACCCTTCGGGCACAATCCAGTTCGGCATGGACGTAGATCGGATCGAGGGCCTGGGCGATCATGGTGATCTAAGTCTTGACCTCACTGACCTGCTCTTGTCGGTGGGAGACGCGGCGCAATCAGTTGAACGCGGTGTTGTCTTGCTGCTCGACGAAGTTCAATTTCTGTCGAAGCAACAGCTCGAAGCCCTGATAGCCGCACTGCACAAGACCGTACAGCGCAGCTACCCAATTACGCTGGTCGGTGCCGGACTGCCTCAAATAGCCGAATTAGCAGGGGACGCGAAGTCGTACGCCGAGCGTCTTTTTCAGTTTCCGACCATAGGCAACTTGGATGACGCCGATGCTAGGGAGGCGCTTGCCGGACCGGCGCGGATTGAGGGCGCAATTTTCGAAGACCAAGCTCTCGACCTAGCCATGGAAATGACCGGCAGGTACCCGTATTTCCTTCAGGAGCTGGGGTACGCGGCATGGGACATCGCCGAGGGAAACGCGATCACCCGCGTCGACGTAGAGAACGCTCATGAGGTCTACATCTCGAAACTGGACGAGTCCTTTTTCCGAGTTCGGTTCGATCGCTGCACCGAGCGGCAGAAGCAATACCTGCGGGCAATGGCTGAGCTAGGGCCAGGCAAGCAGAAGGCGCAAGACGTGGCCGCGATGCTAGGTAAGCAGTCGACGCAGGTCGCCCCCTTCCGCTCAGAACTCGTAAACATGGGACTGCTTTACACGCCGGATCATGGATACGCCGATTTCACCGTGCCGCACTTCGATCAATACATGAAGCGGGTAATGCCGGACGTAGTGCAGATGTAGGCGCGTCGCAACCGGGCCAGCGGCGCGCAGTCCGTCCGCAGTCGCTTCTGCAACGGTCTCAGACAGCCAACGGCGACATCCCCTCTATCTGCTGGTTCTTAATGTTCCCCACGCGATCGGCAGGCGCAAACGCCCATGTCGACTCGTTCGCATCGAGTAGGTCAGGGGTTCGATTCCCCTTAGCTCCCCAACGTTTGGCCAATCAGGGCGATTGGCACCAGGCTCAGGGATGCAGGTTCCACTGGCCGCAATCCTCGGCAAGGACGTCGTTGACATCCACCTCGAGTCCGCCGACGACAGGGCCCGGATTCGACGCCGTGCTCACCACGCGTTGGTAGAGAACCGCGGTGGGCTCGATGCGCCCGTGGGACCAGGACCGCGTTTGCCACGCCCACCGGTGGCCGGGGGTCCGTGAATTTCCGATGACGCCGTCGTCGGCGGCCCATTTGCAGACATCGCTACCGCCATAGACTCCGGTGCGCTGTACTCCCAGCACCGAATTGATTCCGCGAAACCATTTGAGCGCCAAATTGTTCCAGGTGTCGTGGTTTATGTCCTCGTCGACGCTGAAGAAAATCGGGGCGCTCTGACCGCCGCCCGCCGCGGAATGCAGCGCCCAGGCGGTGCGCGCATCGGCGACGCCGCCCTCGAACCCGCGCCTGAAGTCCGATGGCGCTGTCCCGCCTGGCTTGCCGTACTGGTAATTGCTGACGATCATCAGCCCGGCAGCTTTCAGCTGCTCGGCATAAGGCCGGGTGATCGGCTTGGCACCCATGGACGAGCCGGGACGCGACAGCGACACGTAGTTGATGACACCGGAGTAACCGGCAGCTCGAATCTGCTCTGCTGGAACTTGACGCATGGCGAAGTCGATCAATCTGGGAGTGGCGGCGGCCGTCGCAGGAATGGTGACATTTGCCGATGCCGCATATAACCCTGGCAGCACAGACATGGCGATGGCGTAACGGAATACGTCGCGCCGGGGCATAGTGCGTGTTCGCGGGAGGTGCACATTTCCCGACAATTCCTGCATCGCGTGATGTTAAATTTGCGGACTTTCTGAACAAAAGCGACGTGAAGTATTCGATATCAAATCGGTTTTTACGGTTCACCTGTCCGAGTCAACGGCCGTCAGGTGTCGAATGCGATGGGCAGGCTTGCCGGCCCGCTCAGGCCCACCACCGGCTTCCAGGGTGATGGCCCGTCCTTCCGCGGGTTCGCGATCCGGCGGGTCACGGTGATCAGCGCCTCGGCGATCTCGCGCCGCGCCAGGTTCGCACCGAGGCAATAATGCACGCCCGCGCCGAAATTGAGCACAGGCGGCAGCCCCGCGCGGGTGATGTCGAATCGGTTGGGATCCTGGTAGATCGCTGGATCGCGGTTGGCCGCAGCGGTATTCGCGAAGACAAGCGTTCCCTGGGGGAAGTAAACCCCGGCGAGTTCGACGTCCTCGGCCACGACGCGCAACAACGTGGTGGCGATCGGGGAGTGCCGCATCGTCTCTTGGACGGCGGTCATCGCCAACCCGGGTGTGTCGCGCAAGAGCTGCCACTGGTCCGGGTGCTCGCAGAGCACCCCGATGGACGCGGCGACCTGATTGCGCGTGGTGTCGGTGCCCGCGAGCAGCAGCGCGGCAGCGAGCATGCGCAGCTCCGCGGCGTCGAGCCGGTCTCCGTCGTGTTCGGCGCGAATGAGGTCGGAGAGCAGGTCGTCGGTGAGGGTGTGGCGGCGCCGGACGATCATGCCGTCGACATAGTCGTCGAGTTCACCCCACGCGCGCATGACGCCGGGCACGTCATCGGCGGTGAAGGTGAAGTTGAAGGCCTTGAAGATGTCATCGGCCCACAGTGAAAACCGTTTCCAGTCCTCGGGGGGCGCGCCGAGCAGCGCACAGATGATGGGCACGGGGTAGGGGCGCGCGATGTCGGTTACGACGTCGCAGTGGCCCCGACGGCTGATCGGCTCGACGAGTTCGTTGATGACCTCGCTGATCGTGGCGTGCAGGCGTTCGACCGAACGGGGAGTGAACGCCTTCGAGACGACGCCGCGGACACGCTGGTGTTTGGCCCCCTCCATGCCCAACAACGAGTTGACGACCTTGTCCCACAGCGGACCCGAGGTGATGCCCTGGACGGCGAGGATATACCCGGGAGGAATCTGAAACCGATTGTCCCGCAGTAGAGTTCGGACGAGCTCGTAGGAAAGCACTTCGGGTCCATAGGGACCGAGGGCGATCGGTGCTTGTCGCTGCGCCGCCAACAGTTGCGGGTAGACCTGTTCGGGCGTGGCGGTGGCGACGTCGTACTCGATGGTCGGCAGGTCCGCATCGAACACGCTTGGGCTGGAGATCCTGACGGGCATTCGTTGCCTCCGTATCGGCTCCGAGGGCGTTAACCGGCAGTTGACTGTCACTTCGTCTGTTCAGGTTAGCCGGAGGAACCGCGCCGCCCAACGCGAACCGCGATTCACGGGTCGGTAATCAGCGCTCAGCGGCGGCATGCGCGCGCACCGACGGCGCGATCCAGTCCGTCAAAAAGCGTCGTAGCTCCGGTCCGGTGCGCGTCGGCCGGCCGGGATCCACGATCAATGACTGCAGCATCCGCAGCATGACCTCGACCAGTTCGTCGAGCCCGCGGTCGGCGAACCCCGCTGCGGCCCAATCGACATCGAATCGCCGCAGGATCGTCCGGCCGAAAGAAATGGCCTGGTCCGAGGTCACCCCCGCGGTGAACGCGCTGGCCTTGCCGGGTTGGAATACCAGACTCAAATACTTGTCGTGCGCGAGTTGCTCAAACGTGTAGGCGATGCCCTCGACCACCGCTTCGGTGGGATCGGTGATCGAACCCAAATGCGCCGCAAGGCGATCCAAGAACCCGTCGACGGACGCTAGCGCCGTGGCGCCCATCAGTGCCTCATGGGTGGGGAAGTACCGGTAGATCGTCTGCCGCGTCACGCCGAGCGTCGAGGCGACCTCGGAAACGCTCACGGTCCCGCGCGCGTCGATGGCCGCCCGCGTCGCCGTCAGGATGCGCGCGACGGCCTCGTCGTCGTCGGCCGGGATGTCACCCGACCAGCCATGCCGGCGCATTGCGTGATCGTCGCACACGCCGGCCCCGGGCCTTGACAATACAAACGATAGTGATTGTATGGTCCGAAGTGTTGGACCGAAGGAGGCCAGGGTGACGACGATCGACCGACCGGTGCCCGGCACCGACGCGACGCTGACGCGGCGCGGCCTGCGTCATGCCCTGGACAAGACGACCGACCTGGCCGAGCGCGAACTGCGGGTGCCGCTGCACTACTACCGCGATCCCAAGATCACCGAGATCGAGGAATCGCAGATTCTGCGCCGGGTGCCGCTGGCCATCGTCCCGTCGGCGCAGGTGCCGAACAAAAACGACTACGTGGTGCGCTCGGTGCTGGGGGATTCGCTGCTGGTCACCCGCGATCGCACCGGCGCCAGCCACGTGTTGCTCAACTACTGCCGGCACCGCGGCGCGATGCCGGCCTGCGGCTCGGGCAACGCCTCGCGGTTCGTCTGCCCGTATCACGCCTGGACCTATCGAAACACCGGCGAATTGTTAACCGTCCCGGGCAAGGCCGGCTTCGACTCGATGGACACCAAGGACTACGGCCTGGTGGAGCTGCCCTCCGAGGAGCGGTACGGCTTCATCTGGGCGGTGCTGACCGCCGACGCGACCATCGACCTCGACGCACACCTGGGCGAGTTCGGTGCCGAACTGGAGCTGTGGAACTACGCGGCCTACGGCTATCACACCCAGCGCGAATTCACCTCCGACGTGTCCTGGAAGGGCGCCCTGGAGGCGTTCGCCGAGGGCTACCACTTCCCGTACGTGCACGGCGAGAGCCTCATCGGGCAGAACACCCTGGCCAACACGATGGTCTACGACGAGTTCGGCAAGCATCACCGGATCGGCTTCCCGTTCACCTGGATCACCAACGCCGACACCGATTCCACGGCGTCGCTGGACCCGGTGGCGAACATGGGAGTGATCTATTGGGTGTATCCGAACCTCATCCTGGCCAACAGCCCGGTGGGCGTGGAGATCATCGACATGTTGCCCGCCGGTGAGCCGACCCGCTGCACGGTCCGCCACAGTTGGATGGGCCGCATCCCGGCCACCAACGACGAGATGAGGGCCGCGTACGACGCGGTCTTCGAGGGCGTCCATGCGGCCGTGCGCGACGAGGACTTCGCGATGCTGCCGCAATGCGGCGAGGGCGTCCGGCACGGCCAGCACG
>NZ_LZMG01000067.1:0-7258 GCF_001673615.1 Mycobacterium sp. 1245499.0 | reverse complement strand
CTTGGCGCGACATCGCGTCCCGGCTGCACGTCGTGCTGCCGGGCTCACCGAACCGCGGAATGTTCGGCGGCGACGGCGCTTACGGCGAGGCCAAGTCGGCGCTGGACGCCTTGGTGAGTCGTTGGCACGCCGAGTCGTCCTGGGCGGCCCGGGTCAGCCTGGCGCACGCGCTGATCGGGTGGACCCGCGGCACCGGGCTGATGGGCCACAACGACGCGATCGTGGACGCGGTCGAGGAGGCCGGCGTCACCACCTACTCGACCGACGAGATGGCGGCAATGCTGCTGTCCCTCTGCGACGTCGAGTCGAAGGTGGCCGCGGCGGGTGCGCCGATCAAGGCGGACCTGACCGGTGGGTTGGGCGAGGCCAACCTCGACATGGCCGAGCTGGCCGCCAAGGCCCGGGAGCAGGCCACGTCGGCATCGGACGACGCGGCCGACGAGGCCGCCGCCGAGGGCACCATCGCCGCGCTGCCGTCGCCGCCGCGTGGCTTCACCCCGGCGCCGCCTCCGGAATGGGCGGACCTCGACGTCGACCCGGTCGACCTGGTGGTCATCGTCGGTGGCGCGGAGCTTGGGCCCTACGGCTCGTCGCGGACCCGCTTCGAGATGGAGGTCGACAACGAGCTGTCGGCGGCCGGCGTCCTGGAGCTGGCCTGGACCACCGGCCTGATCCGGTGGGAGGACGACCCCCAACCCGGTTGGTACGACACGCAATCCGGTGACCTGGTCGACGAGTCCGAGTTGGTCGAGCGCTATCACGACGCCGTCGTTGAGCGTTGCGGCATCCGGGAATTCGTCGACGACGGCGCGATCGACCCCGATCACGCCTCGCCGCTGCTGGTGTCGGTGTTCCTGGACAAGGACTTCGCGTTCGTGGTGTCCTCGGAGGCCGACGCGCGCGCGTTCGTCGAGTTCGATCCCGAACACACGATCATCCGGCCGGTGCCCGACGCCAGCGACTGGCAGGTGATCCGCAAGGCGGGCACCGAGATTCGGGTGCCGCGCAAGACCAAGCTGTCGCGGACCGTCGGCGCGCAGATTCCCACCGGGTTCGACCCGACCGTCTTCGGCATCAGCCAGGACATGGCCAGCTCCACCGACCGGGTGGCGCTGTGGAACATCGTCGCGACCGTCGACGCGTTCCTGTCCTCGGGATTCACCCCGGCCGAGCTGATGCGGTGGGTGCACCCGGGCCTGGTGGCCAGCACGCAGGGCACCGGCATGGGCGGCATGACGTCGATGCAGACGATGTATCACGGCAACCTGCTCGGCCGGAACAAGCCAAACGACATCCTGCAAGAAGTTCTGCCGAATGTCGTTGCCGCACACGTCATTCAGAGTTACGTAGGCAGCTACGGCGCGATGATCCACCCGGTGGGCGCCTGCGCGACCGCGGCGGTGTCGGTCGAGGAGGGCGTCGACAAGATCCGGCTCGGCAAGGCCGAGCTGGTGGTCGCCGGTGGATTCGACGACCTGACGCTGGAAGCCATCATCGGCTTCGGTGACATGGCGGCCACCGCCGACACCTCCATGATGCGCGGCCGCGGCATCCACGACTCGAAGTTCTCCCGGCCCAACGATCGTCGCCGGCTGGGATTCCTCGAGGCGCAGGGCGGTGGCACCATCCTGCTGGCGCGCGGCGACCTGGCGCTGAAGATGGGTCTGCCGGTGCTGGCCGTGGTGGCCTACGCGCAGTCGTTCGCCGACGGCGTGCACACCTCGATCCCTGCGCCGGGGCTGGGCGCGCTGGGCGCCGGTCGCGGCGGGAAGGATTCGGCGCTGGCGCGGTCGCTGGCCAAGCTCGGGGTGGGCGCCGACGACATCGCGGTGATCTCCAAGCACGACACGTCGACGTTGGCCAACGATCCCAACGAGACCGAACTGCACGAGCGGCTCGCCGATTCGCTCGGCCGGTCCGAGGGCGCTCCGCTGTTCGTGGTGTCGCAGAAGAGCCTCACCGGGCACGCCAAGGGTGGCGCGGCGGTCTTCCAGATGATGGGCCTGTGCCAGATACTGCGCGACGGGGTGATCCCACCGAACCGCAGCCTGGACTGCGTCGACGACGAACTGGCCGGCTCGGCCCACTTCGTGTGGGTGCGCGAGACCCTGCGGCTGGGCGAGAAGTTCCCGCTCAGGGCGGGGTTGCTGACCAGCCTTGGGTTCGGCCATGTTTCGGGCTTGGTTGCGCTCGTGCATCCGCAGGCGTTCGTCGCCGCGCTCGACCCGCAGCAGCGTGCGGACTACCAGCGGCGCGCGGATGCCCGCCTGCTGGCCGGTCAGCGGCGGCTGGCGTCGGCGATCGCCGGTGGCGCGCCGATGTACGAGCGGCCGCCGAACCGTCGCTTCGACCATGACGAGTCGGAAAAGCGTCAGGAGGCCGCGATGCTGCTGAACCCGGATTCGCGCCTGGGTGACGGCGACGCCTACCAGGTCTCTGCCGGATGACGTCGGTCCGTTAGCCTGGCGACCCATGGGAATTGTCGGTGTGGGGATCGATCTCGTCTCCATCCCTGATTTCGCCGAGCAGGTCGACCAGCCGGGAACCGTTTTCTCCGAGACGTTCACCCCGGGTGAGCGCCGCGACGCCTCGGACAAGAGTTCGTCGGCGGCGCGTCACCTGGCGGCCCGTTGGGCGGCGAAGGAGGCGGTGATCAAGGCGTGGTCGGGATCGCGGTTCGCCCAGCGCCCGGTGCTTCCGGAGGACATCCACCGCGATATCGAGGTGGTCACCGACATGTGGGGCCGCCCGCGGGTTCGACTGAGCGGCGACATCGCCAAACACCTGGCCGACGTGACGATTCACGTCTCGCTGACGCACGAAGGGGATACCGCCGCCGCGGTGGCGATCCTGGAGACGACGTCCGACTAGCCTCGATCCCATGAGCGATCTGGTTGAGCGCGTCCGCTCGGTGCTGCCGTCGGTGCGGCGCGATCTGGAAGACCTGGTGCGCATCGAATCGGTGTGGGCCGACCCCGGCCGCCGCGACGAGGTGCATCGCAGCGCGCAGGCCGTCGCGGATCTATTGGCGCAGGCCGGTTTCGGCGATGTGCAGATCGTCAGCGAAGGGGGAGCGCCGGCCGTCATCGCGCACCATCCTGCGCCGGACGGCGCGCCGACCGTGCTCCTGTACGCACACCACGACGTGCAGCCCGAAGGCGACCGCGGCCAGTGGCTCTCGCCGCCCTTCGAGCCCACCGAGCGCGACGGCCGGCTCTACGGCCGTGGCAGCGCCGATGACAAGGCCGGCATCGCAACACATTTGGCGGCATTTCGGGCGCACGGCGGGCAGCCGCCGGTGGGCGTGACGGTGTTCGTCGAGGGCGAAGAGGAATCCGGGTCGCCGTCGTTGGGCCGGCTGCTGGCCGCGCACCGCGATGCGCTGGCCGCCGACGTGATCGTCATCGCCGACTCGGACAACTGGAGCACCGAAATCCCGGCGCTGACGGTCGCGCTGCGCGGCCTGGTGGACTGCGTGGTCGAGGTGGCCACCCTCGACCACGGCCTGCACTCCGGCATCTGGGGCGGCGTGGTGCCCGACGCGCTCAGCGCCCTGGTGCGGCTGCTGGCTACTCTGCACGACGACGACGGGAACGTGGCCGTCGCCGGGCTGCACGAAAGCACCGCCGCCCCAGTCGATTACCCGCCCGAGCGGGTACGCGCCGACTCCGGGTTGCTGGACGGCGTGTCCGAAATCGGCTCGGGCTCGGCGCCGCAGCGGCTGTGGGCCAAGCCCGCGATCACCGTGATCGGCATCGACACCACCCCCATCGAGAAGGCGTCCAACACGCTGATCCCGCGGGCGCGGGCCAAGATCAGCATGCGCGTCGCGCCGGGTGGGGACGCCGCGGCGCACCTGGACGCATTGACCGCCCACCTGCAACGGCACGCGCCGTGGGGCGCGCACGTCAGCGTCACCCGCGGCGACATCGGCGAGCCCTACGCCGTCGACGCGACCGGCAGCGTCTACGACGCCGCCCGCCAGGCGTTCCGGCAGGCATGGGGGACCGACCCGATCGACATGGGCATGGGCGGGTCGATCCCATTCATCGCCGAATTCGCCGAGGCCTTCCCGCGGGCCAAGATCCTGGTGACCGGCGTGGAGGACCCCGCGACGCAGGCCCACAGCATCAACGAGAGCCTGCACTTGGGCGTGCTGGAACGCGCCGCGATCGCCGAGGCGCTGCTGCTGGCCAACCTGGGCTAGAGGGACGAGTCGCGGCGAACTGCGCGACGTGTCTGGTCGTCTCCCCGCCGACAGCCATTGTCGTGGCACACCTGCTCAGGCCGCGGCAGCCAGCGTCCGCGCGTAATTCACTTGCTGGGTAACACTTATGATCGCTTGCGGTCCACCCGCCGGAAGCAGTGTCGAGTGGAAGAACCCGCTGCCTTGAACGGTGACCTGGATATAGCCCACGTACTTGCGTTCCTTCATCAGTAGGAAAAGCAGTCCCAGCAGGCAGAACCAGACGAAGATGATGCAGAGGACAACGCCTGTGGTGGAGATTCCCTCCGAGTAGTGCGACATGTCGGTCACGGTCCACACCGTGCCCTTTATCGGGTGCGTACCGGTTGGCGTCGCTACCCAGTGCGGCGAGAACGAGATGTCGCCGATGGTCGCCAGCCAACGCTCGGGTTCGCTGGCTTGGTACCCAACTGGTTGCCCCACGGACCGATTAAAACACTGACTCGTCGCTGCTAAGAGGCGAATCGGCCGCCGCCTTCCCCCAACCGAAGACCATTCGTCACCGACGTGGAGGACCTCGCAGCGCGGCCGCAGAGCATCAACGAGAGCCTGCACCGGGGCGTGCTGGAACGCGCGGCGATCGCCACGAGGCGCTGCTGCTGGCCACCTGGGCTGGGGCGACTGCGGCTGCCCGCGAAACTGGCCCCCCGAATGCTGAACGAGAACGACGGTCTCGTCGCATACTGCTTCTAGCCGCAGCCACTCGTCCGCAGGAGACGCCACCGTGAGTACGGAAAACACCCTGACCGGAGACGCCCGCAAGACCAACCGTTACCACTTCGATCGCCACACCCCCGAGTACCGCGAGCGGTTCACAGCGATCACCGAGGAGATGCACGCCAAGTGCCCGCTGGCGTGGACCGACACCTACGACGGACATTGGGTGGCCGCGGGCAACCGGGAGGTTTTCGAACTCGCGCGCTGCCCGCACGTGTCCAACGACCACGACGTCACGGGCGAAGGCACCGGCTACAAGGGCATCACGATTCCGACGCTGCCGCAGGGCACCGGTGTCCGTGGCGGCATGCTCGAGATGGACGAACCCGAGCACTCCGCCTACCGCAGCATCCTCAACCCCTACCTGTCGCCGGCGGCCGTCAAGCGCTGGAAGCCGTTCGTCGACGAGATCGTGCGGGCCAGCATCGACGAGAAGATCGAAGCCGGGCGGATCGACTTCGTCGACGATCCCGCGAACGTCGTGCCCGCGGTCCTGACCCTGGCGATGATGGGCGTTCCGCTGAAGAAATGGCAGCTGTATTGCGAGCCGGCGCACGCCAATGTCTACACGCCCGCCGATTCACCGGACGCCCCAAGGGTTTTGGAGCAGACGATGGCGATGGGGGCGGACCTGTTCAACCACCTCCTCGAGATCCGTGAGAACCCGCGGCCCGGCATTGTGGACGCGTTGGCGAGGCTGAAGATCGACGGCGAACCCGCCCCCGACGCCGAACTGCTCGGAATGCTGGGCCTGATCATCGGCGGCGGTTTTGACACGACGACGGCGCTGACGGCGCACGCGCTCGAATGGCTGGGCGAAAATCCCGAGCAGCGCGAGCTGCTGAGGCAGGAATCGGAAACGCTGCTCGACTCGGCGACCGAAGAATTTTTGCGATACTTCACGCCCGCTCCCGGCGACGGCCGCACGATCGCAGCCGATCTCGAAATAGCGGGCACGCGGTTCAAGGAGGGTGATCGCCTGTGGCTGTCCTGGGCGATGGCCAACCGTGATCCCGCGGTGTTCCCCGATCCGAACCGCCTAGACCTGAGCCGAAAGAACAACCGGCACTTCAGCTTCGGGCTCGGCATCCATCGCTGCATCGGCTCCAACGTCGCGCGGGTGGTGTTCAAGTCGATGCTCATGGCGGTGCTCGACCGGATGCCCGACTACCGCTGCGACCCCGAGGGAACCGTGCACTATCCGACGATCGGCGTGATCCAGGGCATGCAGCACCTGCCGGCCACCTTCACGCCCGGCAAGCGGCTCGGACCGGGGATAGACGAAACGCTCCACAAACTGCAGCGCGTTTGCGACGAACAGGGGATCGCGCGGCCCATCACCGAGTACCACGAGGCCGCCGTCATCGGTTGATCGTCGGTAAGCGGAAAGGTCGCGTGTGCGTACAGCCGCCCTCCTAGGAAGGCAGGCCATGAGGGGTAAGAGGATCTTGATTGCGGTGCTGCTGGCGTTCGCCGTCTCAACAACGTCGGTGAGCTGCCTTCCCTACTGCCCCATGAAGGGTGGCCCATCCGTCACCTGCTAGGCAACGATTGCCCGTTGCGCTCGACGACATCGCATCTTCGAACTAGACGGACAGGTCGCGCCTGAGCTTGGCGACGTGGCCGGTCGCCTTCACGTTGTACTGCGCGACGGTGATCTTGCCCTTCTCGTCGACCACAAAGGTGGAACGAATCACGCCGGTGACCGTCTTGCCGTACATCTGCTTCTCGCCGTACGCGCCATAGGCGCTCAGGACCTTGCGGTCGGGATCGGACAGCAGCGGGAACGTCAGCTTCTCGGTGTCGCGGAACTTGGCCAGCTTCTCCGGCTTGTCGGGGGAGATGCCGATGACGTCGAGGCCGGCTTCGTTGAGCTCGGCCAGGCTGTCGCGAAAGTCGCACGCCTGCTTGGTGCATCCGGGCGTCGAGGCGGCCGGGTAGAAGTACACGACGACGCGTCGGCCTTTGTAGTCGGCCAGCGATACCTTGTTGCCGTCGGCGTCGGACAGGCTGAAGGAGGGCGCTTTGTCGCCCGGTGCAAGCCGCGTGGTCTCGGTCAAGGTGGGGCCCTTTCTGTTCACCGGAGCGTCGGGGTTACCGCCAGCTGATCTAGGGTAGTTCGGGCAGGTGCATGAGCCGGATAGTGGGCGACTTGGAGGACACAGTGGCGGACCGGGACCCCGAAGCCATCAAGCAGGACATCGACGTCGCCCGGGACCAGCTGGCGGCCACCGTCGACTCGCTTGCCGAGCGGGCCAATCCTCGGCGCCTGGCCGACGACCTCAAGGTCCGGGT
>NZ_LZMG01000066.1:0-24170 GCF_001673615.1 Mycobacterium sp. 1245499.0 | reverse complement strand
GGTGATCGCCGTCGTACTCTGCGGCCACCCTGTACTCTTCCCAGCCCATGTCGAGACACGCGATGAGTCGCCAGTTTTGGTGCACCGGTATCTGCGTGGTCGGGACGGGCAGGCCGGCGTCGATCAAAAGCAGACGCAGCCAGGTTTCCTTGGGCGACGCGGCGCCGGGATCGATCATTGGGAGCGCTGACCGCAGCCGACGCAGGCCGCGCGCACCGCAGTATCGCTTGGCCAGCAACAGCACATCCTCGCGCGAGAACGGTGTCGCACGCATCAACGCATCGATCCGGGCCACCGCCTCACCGATGGGCGCGTGCCGGGCGAGATCGAACGCGGTCCTGGCAAGAGTGGTCACCGGCAGACCGCTGACCCGGGTGACTTCGTCCGGCTGGATGCGCTCATTTCGGGTGATCACACCGCGAGGCGGATGCGGGTTGCGCCAGACCAACTCGATGGGCTCGTCGTCGTCGATCCACTGCGACCCGTGCAGCGCCGCCGCGGCGAGTCCGGCCAGCACGCCGCGCCGCCGCGACCACAGAAACGCCCCGGTCGACCGCGTTCTCAGCGACGGTGTCGCGGCATCCGACAGATAGATGTCCGGATAAATCGCGCGGAAGCTCGTCCGCAGCTGATACGGGCTCACCAGCCCGAGTCGCACTGCCTCGCTGCCCACGAATACGTCGTCCACAACGTCAAAGACGTCACGACGTGTCGATGAGGTCCCGCGAAACTTAAATGGTTGCGATCCGCCGCGGCGCGTCGTCGCAACCGTTTAAGTGTCGCGGCACCTGCGCAGCGAACCCGCGGGAAGCTAGCCCGCCGGCACCAACCGCAGGCACACCGAGTTGATGCAGTAGCGCTGATCCGTCGGCGTCGGGTAGCCCTCGCCGGCGAACACGTGACCCAGGTGGCTGTGGCAGTTGGCGCACAGCACCTCGGTGCGCGTGGTGCCCATCGAATGGTCGGGCCGCAAAATCACCGCGTCGGACTTCGCCGGGTCGAAAAACGACGGCCAGCCGCAGTGCGACTCGAATTTCTCTGTGCTGCGGAACAATTCGGCACCGCAGGCCCGGCACTGGTATACGCCTTCGGTTTTGGTGTCGGTGTATTCACCGGTGAAGGGCCGCTCGGTGCCGGCCTGGCGCAGCACATAGAACTCTTCCGGGGAAAGTTTCTTGCGCCATTCGTCATCGGTCAGCTGCACCTTGGGCGGCGACACGTCGGGAGAGGTCATGCCTCCACGCTAGCGCGCAAGGCGCTGACCCGCTGTGCCCGGCTCCGCCGCGCTCGCGGTCCCCGCGTCTCGCTCGCGCTCGTCTGTCAGCCACGCCGGATCGATGCCCTCGTCCAGCCGGTTTTCGGCCTTGGCGTCCAGGTACCGGTAGAGCAGCACGGTGAAGGCGACGATCAGCAGCAGCGACCAACCGTAGGTGATCTTGAGGTAATGCAGTGCGCGGCCGTACCTCATCGCCCGGTAGATCAGCCAGTCGTCCAGCGTCATGCACCCGTAGATCCCCAGCCAGGCCGGCCAATTGCGGATCAGCGAGTTGCGCAGCACCACCGTCATCAAGAACGGGAACAGCATCATCGAGTAGTAGCCCTGGGCCAACGGGAGCACCAGCCAGGAACAGAGCAGCAGCACGCCCGAGGAGCTGGTGAACCAGAACAGCGGGTCGCGGGTGCGGTAGTAGCGGTACAGCAGCCACAGCGCGCCGATCGTGATCAGCACGAACAGGATTCGCAGGAACACGATCAGCCAGGTGGGCAGGCCGAAGTAGACGCCGTTGCCCTCGATGGAGCTGTTGAAGTAGTCCCGGGTGCCCCCAATGTAGGGCAGCGTCTTGGTGACGAAGTCCATCGGATCGCTGACCAGCGGCCAGGCGACGATGTTGATGACCACGGGCACGACGATCGCGGGGATCAGCGTTCGCCACTGGCGGTTCAGCAGCGGCAGCAACAGCAGCGGTCCCAGCACGGGTTTGAGCGTGAGCGTCAGCCCGATCGCGATGCCGGCCCACCACTGCCGGCTGATCCGCCCATCCAACAGCCAGCGCAGGAACAGCAGCTCGGCCAGCAGCACGCAGCCGTTGATGTTGGTGAACACCAGCGTGCTGGTCACGCTTTCGGTGCAGAACATCGCCAGCAGCAGGGCGGGCGCGGCCACCGAGGCCAGCGTGAACTTGAACATCCGCAGCAGTAGGTACCAGGCGATCAGAATCGCGACGGTGTTGATTCCGATGAACAGGAACCGCGACGGCGTGAACGGCAGGTACCCGAACGGGGCCATCAGCAGCGTGCCGCCCGGCGGGTACAGGTAGTGCGGGTCGACGTAGTCGAAGTGCTCGTTGTAGATGTCCCAGCCGTGCCGGAAGTTCAGGACCGCGCGGTAGACGGGTTTGAAGTCGTCGGTGATGTTCCCGTTGAGGGTGAGCACGATGCTGCGGTGCAGGACCGAGAGGATGGCCAGCGGCCACAACGCCATCCGCAGCACGGCCTGACGCTCGGTGCGCCGGTGCGGGGACCAAAGGCGGCCAGGGTCCGGTCACGCAGGCCGGTTCGGGTCGATTCAGCTGCCGTCACCAGCGCACCGTACACCGGCGCCCGCGGGCGCCGGAAAGCAGCGTCAGGCCGGGCAGTAGGTGTCGGTGTTGGGCAATTTGCCGCTGTTGAGGTAGCCGATCAGCGGCGGCACCGCGCAGCCGGAGAAGATGCTGGCGCCGTGCCCGATGCCCTGCCACATCACCCGCTTGCTGGCGGCGTTGGCGTTGATGATGCTGGCTGCGGTGGCCGCGACGCCGTCGGTGCCGACGATCGGGTCGTTCTGCACGCCGAGCAGCAGCACGTCGACCTTGAGGGTCTTCGGCGTGGGCGGCGGGGAGCCGGTGGGCCAGTGCACGCACTTGACCATGTTGAGCGCGGCGACCGTGCCGAATTCGGGGTAGAGCTTGCCCCAGGCGACGACGAGTTCGCGCACCCGGTCCGGGGTGGGGCGGTTGACCGCGTCGCTGCACACGTTGACGAACTGGCCGTCGGAGTCCTGGACGGCGTTGGCGTGGTTGATCAGATTGTTCAGCGCGTTGGTGTCGCCGGAGCGCGCGCCGGCCAGCGCGTTGGCCAGGTTGGTGGTGGCGTTGACGCGGCCGTCGGAGGGATAACCCAGCGCGACGGTGATGGCGTTGGCCACCTGCGCCACCGACGCGCCGCCGGGGCCATGACCGGCGCGGGCGTCGGCCAGCAGGGCGCTGACGGCTCCCTTGGGGTCCGCGCCCAGCGCGCAGCTCACCGCGATGCACTGGGCGGCGAACGCGTCGAGCGCGGCCTGCTGTCCCTTGACCTGTTGCTCGGCGGCGGCTTCGGCGTTGGTGCCCAACGCAACCGGTGAGTCGAGGATCAGCCGGGCCACCTTGTCCGGCCGCGATCCGGCGTAGGCCAGCGCCACCTGCGCGCCGTTGCCGATGCCGACCAGCGCCAGGGCGGGCACGTCCCACAGGGCGCGCAGCCGCTCGATGTCCGAGGCGGCGTGCGCGTTGTCGTAGGAGGAGGCGTTCGGCCCGATGCCGACGGCGTCGCCGCAGTTGGTGGTCGCGGTGTTGGACACCTCGGACAGGTTGGCCACCGGGTCGTCGCCGGTCTGGAACTGCGACTGGTCGCGCATCTGTTGGCGGTCGAACTTGTCCCGGCAGTCGATGGGACTCGACATGCCGATACCGCGGCGGTCGACGGAGACGATGGGGTGGCTGGCCAGCACGTCGGCGCCCGACCGCGACAACCAGACCGGCAGCTGCGCGGAGGACGGCAGATCGGAGCCGGTGGTGAAGACCAGCGGGCCGGCGTCCTGGGGTGTCTGGCTGGAGCGGGCGCGCACCACACCGATGCTCAGGGTGCCGCCCCCGCCGTTGACCGGGTCCAGGTCGGCGTCGTAGGTCGCGCAGTCCAACTGGACACCGGCGGCGGCGGGAACGGCCGCGTCGGCGAACACCCGCGAGGTGCAGTCGTGCCACGCCAGGTCGTTCTTGGGTGCCGCGATCGGCGGCGGCCCGCTGGGCGGCGGCTTGGAGGTCGCCGCTCCCTGGGGTCGCGCACCGGAATTGGTGGCGAACCGCGGGTCGGCGGCCAGCCCCGGGACGCAGCCGGCCAGCAACGCGGTCACCGCAACCAGGATCGTGGCGCACGTGTACGGCCGACTCATGCCGACCACAGTAGCTAGGCCCTGACGTAGCGGGTGTAAAGGTAGCCGGCGTCGTCGGTCAGGACGTGGGCACATCGCATCCGGGTGAGCAGCTGCCCCGAGCCGGCGGCGATGCGTCGTGCCTGGCCGCCGACGAGGCAGGGCGCGATCGTCAGGCACAGCTCGTCGAGCAGGTCGCGCCGGATCAGCGAGTCCAGCAGCGTCGGCCCGCCCTCGGTGAGGACGCGGCGCATGCCGCGCGCGCCGAGGGCAGCCAACAGGGCGGCCTCGTCCACCTTCTCGGGATCGTGGCCCGAGCAGTCGAGCACCTCGCACAGGCCGCTGAGCGCCCGGCGTGTCTGCTCGACCGCCGCGGTGCAGGTGAGCACCAGCGGCTGCACCTCGGTGCGGGTGAACACCGCCATGTCCCGGTTGAGGTGGCCCGATCCGGTCACGATCGCCAGCTGGGGGACCTCGCTTTGCCCGCGGGCCTGCCGGTGCTGACGCTGGGCGACGGACAGCTGCGCCCCGGAGTAACCCTCGATCCGCACGGTGCCCGCACCGACCACGATGACGTCGGCGAGTTCACGCAACAGGTTGAAGATCAACCGGTCGCCCGGGCCGCCCATGGCGCCGCTGCTGCCACCGGAGGTGGCCCCGCCGTCGACGCTGGCGATGAAGTTCGCCCGCACCCACGTCCCGTCGTGTGCGGGATAGCCATAGAGTCCGGGGAGGTCGCCCTCGTCGAGGCCGCGCACCGACCCGAGCAGCGACAGCGCGGCGCCAGAGTCGGGCATGGGTCTGATTGCAGCACGCCGCTACAGTGCCTGCATGCACGGGTCCACCTCCGCGGGCGTCGCGGGCGGCGTGGCTCACCTGGTGGATCGGCACCCGACGGTGTCGCCGGAGCGGCTGATCGCCCAATTGAGGCCGCCCCCGACGTTCGCCGACGTGAGCTTCGCGACATATCGGCCCGATCCGGCGGAGCCGACGCAGGCCGCCGCGGTGGTGGCCTGCCGCGACTTCTGTCGCCAGGCCGTCGAGCGTCGCGCCGGTCGCCGAAAGCTGTTGGGGCGGCGCGAAACCCTGCCCGGTGTCGGGTTGTACCTGGACGGCGGGTTCGGCGTGGGCAAGACGCACCTGCTGGCGTCGGCCTACTACGAGCTACCCGGTGACGGGCCGGGTGCGTCGCCGGATGGCCAAGCCCCCAAGGCGTTTGCGACGTTCGGGGAGCTGACCCAGTTGGCCGGGGTGTTCGGCTTCGCCGAGTGCGTCGACCTGCTGGCCGGCTACACGGCGGTCTGTATCGACGAATTCGAACTCGACGATCCGGGCAACACCACGCTGATCTCGCGGCTGCTCTCCTCGCTGGTCGAGCGTGGGGTCTCGGTGGCGGCCACCTCCAACACGCTGCCCGAGCAGCTCGGTGCGGGCCGCTTCGCCGCCCAGGATTTCCTGCGCGAAATCAACACGCTGGCAAGCATTTTCACGACCGTGCGGATCGAGGGGCCCGACTACCGGCACCGCGGCCTGCCGCCGGCGCCGCAGCCGCTGTCCGACGGCGAGGTGGCCGCGCGCGCCGCGCAGGTCGACGGCGCGACGCTCGACGACTTCGATGCGCTGTGCGCGCACCTGGCCACCATGCACCCGTCGCGCTACCTGGCGCTGATCGAGGGTGTGAGCGCGGTGTTCGTGACCGGCGTGCACGGCATCGACGACCAGAACGTCGCGCTGCGGCTGGTGTCGCTCACCGATCGGCTCTATGACGCGGGCATTCCCGTGGTGGCCTCGGGGACCAAGCTGGACACCATCTTCAGCGAGGAGATGCTGGCGGGGGGATACCGGAAGAAATATCTGCGGGCCACTTCCCGGCTCTTGGCGCTGACCGCGGCGGCTAATCCAGCTCGCGGGTCATGACGTAGTCGTTCTCGACGCCGGCGCCCAGCCGAAACGTGCGGGTGCCGTGGATGGTGAATCCGCTCTTGCGGTAAAAGCGTTGTGCGCGTTCGTTTGCCCGGTTCACGCCCAGCCACACCCGGCGCACGCCCCAGTCGGCCGCGACCGCCAGCGTGCGTGCCATCAGCGCCGCCGCGGCCCCGCTGGAGTGGCGCTCGGGCAGGACATACATCTTGGACAGCTCGGCGGAGTCGTCGGAGTCGCCGCGAATCAGCATGGCGTAGCCGACGATTCGGCCGTCCTGGCGCGCTGTGATGACGGCGCGGTCCGGATCGCTCAGGTACTCGGCGAAGCGGGCCGCCGACAGGTTGGCGCCGACGAACGCGGCGATGTTCTCGGCGGTCACCGAGGGTGGGCACGCCAACGGAAAGGTCAGGGCCGCAACGGCGGCCAGCTCTACGGCGTCGCCGGAACTCGCCGGCGCGGTCTGGAACGTTGCGGTCAGAGGTTCCACTGCGCGAGGTGATAACCCGTCTTCTTGTCCAGCAGCACGACGGTGGTGACGGGGTCGCGGTAGGCGTCCCAGTACACGCCGCCGCGCACGATCGCCCCGTTGGGCGCGTTGACGAGCACGTTGTCCAGCGCGTCGGGCGCATCGGAGGCCCGCGGCTTGTAGGCGTCGGCGTTCGGGGTCACCCCGTTGAAGCTCAGCACGGTCGCCATGACGTAGGGATTGGGCACCCGGATCGCGCGAATGGTCACGTCGGCGCGCTCGACGGTGCTGCCCGGGAAGCCTTTGTAGGTGCCTTCGCGCGTGTAGCCGAATCCGGGCGGCGGGTCGCAGGGCGCCACGCCGCTCACGGTGACGTCGGCGATGAACGTGCCGTTGTCCACCCGCAGCGTGTCACCGATGTGGCCGATCGGCGCGTCACCGGCCCACGCGCGGGGCAACGGAACCGCGCCGACGCCGACGGCGGTGAGGCCGGCGACCGCGAGCAGCAAGGCGGCGGCGACCATCAGCCAGCGGTGCATCTTCGCCATGTCGTGCCTCCTTGGCGCCGTTGCAGGGGACCCACGCATGATCGCACACGCGGGGACGCCGAAGGGAGGGGTCGACCGCACCGCTCAACCGTCCTTGCCGCCGGACAGGGATTGCAGCGCCTTGACCAGATCCGCCTCGACCCGGTCCTTGTCGACACCGCAGCGGTGCAGCGGCCCCTGGGCCGATGCGCCGGCTTCCAGCTCCAGCAGCGCCAGCAGCTGGTGTTCGGTGCCGACGTAGTTGTGGCCGAGCCGCAGCGCCTCGCGCACGCTCAGCTCGAGCGCCTTGCGCGCCGGTCCGCTGAACGGAATGAGTTGCGGCGGTTGGGCATCCACGCGCAGCGCGGCGATCGCCTCCGTCGCGGCGGCGCGCAGCGCCTCGGTGTCGACGTTCTGCAGGCGCAGCAACACGGTCGCCAGTGCGGCCGCGTCGCCGAGCACGCCGAGCAACAGGTGATCCGGGGTGATCTCGCTGTTGCCGGCGTCGTGCGCGGCGTTCTGGGCCGCCACCACCGCGCCCCGCGCCCGCGGGGTGAAGCGCGCGAACCCCTGGTCGAGGTCGAGGGTGGCGGGCTCGGCACGCGGGACGAAGCGCTTCTGGGCGGCCTGCTTGGTGACGCCCATGCTCTTGCCGATGTCGGTCCAGGACGCGCCGGAGCGGCGGGCCTGGTCCACGAAGTGACCGATCAAATGGTCGGCGATCTCGCCCATGTGTTCGGCGGCCAGCACGGCGTCGGCCAGCTGATCCAGCACGTCGGAGCGCGTCGACTTGATGGCGTCGATCAGCTCGTCGAGGCGGATCGGGTAGGAGATGCGGACGGGATCGGACATACCGTCAACGGTAGGTTGACGGCCGAGAAGTGTCAACCAGCGGTTGACGACGGGGTCAGGGGGTTGCCACCCCCGGAGGGCGTCTCCGATAGGAAAGCGGCAAGGTTTTGCCTCAGGAGATGCGGAGCGTTCGCTTCTCTGCCAATCTGTGGTATATGAAACTTCTTCTTGTTGCGGCGAGCTTTGCCGCAGTAATCGGCATGGCAGTGCCCGCGCACGCCGACGACACCGACGATGCATTCGTCGCGTCTCTCGACTCCGCGGGAATCACCTATTCCGACAGCGATACGGTGGTCGGCGCGGGCCATTGGGTGTGTAAGACGCTCGTGAACGGTACCGGGATGTCCGACGTCGTCTCGACGCTGGAATCCAAGAACTCCGACCTGAGCGATGACAAGGCCAACAAGTTCGCTGCCATAGCAGTCAATGCCTATTGCCCATACGTGATTTCGAACAAGAGCTCGCCCGCGCCCAGCGTGACGGCCACCAGCTCCTCGTCTTAGCGGACCGCCCGACGGCAGGCATGCGCGGGGCAGGTAATCCGAATTTTACAATTGCGCGCTCGCCGCATTGTAAACGATACCTGTTGTCAACATTTCGGCGTTAATGTGCCGCACGCGGTCGGGGGCGAAAGCGATTGCGTCGACCAATTGCACGGCACATTTTCGTTGGTTTGCTGAGCGGGTGAATTGGGGGCCATTTCTCGGTGCGCAACGGCTGGCATCCAGGCGAGGCGGGACCGTGACAGTTCACCTCCCGTTCGCCCGACGAGATGCCAATCGTCCGCGGGTTTGCGACAATCACAGCGTTATGCGACTTCTCCTGGGGCTGACCAGCCTCGCCGCCATGCTCGTCCTGGCCGCACCGGCGCACGCGGACATCGACAACGATCAGGACTTCCTCAAGGACCTCCGCGACGCCGGCCTCACCTACCAGGACGCCGGCAACGCGATCACCATCGGCAAGTCGGTGTGCGAACTGCTCGACGACGGCCAGTCCGACGCGAAGATCGTGACCGACCTGCGCAATCAGAATCCCGCTTTCCAGGGCGCCGCCGCGGCCAAGTTCACCTATCTGGCGGCCGCGCACTACTGCCCGAAATACATCACCGGCGAGGACCGCGGTCCGAAGCCGGAGGGCGCAGCCGGCAACTGAGCCCTTCCCGGCCGCAATAGGCTGGTGTTCGTGCGCGTCGATCCCGCACCGCTGACGTGGGACGCGGCCGTCCAGACTTGGCATTTCGACCCGGTCGCGGTGATCGTCGTGGCGGTGTTCGCCGCCGGCTACGGGTGGTGCTACCGGCGCGCCCGAGCCGCCCAGGGTGCGGTCGGCCCGACGAACGCCGCGTGCTTCGGGTTGAGCCTGCTCGCGTGGGCGCTGGCCACGATCAGCGCGATCGGGGCCTACGCCTACGTCCTGTTCTGGGTGCGTGCGCTGCAGGTGTTGCTGCTGCTGTACGTCGTGCCGTTCTTCATGGCGCAGGCCAAGCCGGTCACCGTCTTTCGCGCCGCCGTGGGGCCGTCCGGCCGCGACCGCATCGACCGGTTGTTGGCCACCCGGTTCGCCCGCGTGCTCGTCCATCCCGCGACGACATCGGTCGCGATGCTCGCCACGCCGTGGTTGCTATATCTGACGCCCTGGTACACCGCGGCCCTGCGGACCGAGTGGGTCGGCGCGCCGACGCGACTCCTGTTGGTGGTGCTGGGATTTGGTTACTTCTACGCCCGGCTGCAGGAGGACCCGGTACCCCGCAGGTACCCGCAGTCGATCTCGCTGCTGATCACCGTCGCCGAGGCGCTCGGCGATGGCGTCCTGGGATTGGTCATCTGGCAGGGATCGTTGATCGGTGCGGCGTACTACGCCGGGCTGCAACGGAATTGGGGACCAGACCCGCGGCTCGACCAGACGATCGGGGCCGGCGTGTTGTGGATCCTCGGTGATCTGGTCGGGTGGCCGTTCGTGCTGCTGCTGATGCGCGCGCTGTCGCGCGACGAGCAGGCGCATGCGGTGGCGGTCGACGCCGAGATGGACCAGGCCGAGGACGTCGAGGGCCAAACCCCGGCGCCGTCGGGACTCTGGTGGGAGAACGACCCGCAGCTGCGGGAGCGATTCCGCCGCTGAGGCCGGGTCACCTCAGGCGGCGCGGGCCGTCCACGTGAAGCTCTGCATCTCCGGGATCCGTGGCGTCAGCGCCGCGGCGACGCTGCGGCCGATCTGGTCGGCGGCGGCCAGCGGGGTGTCGGCGTTCAAGAACCCCTCCACCTCGACGCGCAGCGTCCGCCCGGTCCATCTGGCCCGGGCGTGCGCGTGCGTCACACCGGGCACCGACGCGGCGACGGCCTCGGCGGTGGTGATGATGTCGGGGTCGACGCCGTCGAGCAGGCGATGGGCGATGTCGGCGGTCACCTCCCAGCCGACGTGGCAGATGAACCCGGTGACCACGATCCCCGCGACGGCGTCGGCCCAGCCCCACCCCAGTGCCACGCCGATCAGCCCGAGCACCGCGCCGCCCGACGACAGCGCGTCCAGCCACGAATGCTTGGCGTCGGCCACCATGGTCGCCGACCGAATTCGCCTGCCCACCACCAGTTTGTAGCGGGCCACCAGCTGATTGCCGATTACGCCCACGACGGCCGCGCCGATGCCCCAGCTCACGTAGCCGGTGCCGCCGTGGCGGAGCAACTTGGTGACGCTCTCGAAACCGGCGACCACGGCGCTGCCCCAAATCACCACGGCCACACCGATACCGGCGAGATCTTCGGCGCGTTCGTAGCCGTAGGGATACCGCTCGGTGGGCAGCTTGCGCGACGCGCGGAAGCCGATGAACACCAGGGCGCTGGTGGACACGTCCGACAGGTTGTGCAGCGCATCGCCCAGCAACGCCACCGAACCGGACACCAGCGCGATCACCAATTCGACCAGGCCGGTCAGCGCCAGCCCGACGGCGCTGACGGCGACGGCGCGGTTGGCCTGCCGGCGCTCGCCGGCGTCGTCCGCCGCGGTGTCGAGGGGGAAACTGGCCGCCGGGTCGCGTACTCCGCTGCTCACGTGCATACCGTCAGCATGCCCGACTCGGTCGCGGCTCCCAAGTCCCGCGTGGAACCTCTACTTGCCCTGTTCCGGGGTGGACGGGCCATCGCGCCAGGGCCGGGGGGCCTTGGGCAGGATCATGAACGCCACGGGCAGGCGTACCAACGCGTCACGGGCGGCGACCTCGAGGAACACGATCTCCATCTCCAGGCGGTTCAGCGGCCGCGTTTCCATCATGAAACGCGTCCGCAAGTAGCGCGGCGTCCTCAGCCACTCGACCAAACTCATGCCCGCGACTCTACCCCTCTAGCGGAAATACTTGATTTGCACAATATTTCACGACAGCAACTGCCGTCGGGGCCGAAACTAGCGGTGTCAGCTCATGCCGATGCGAATGTTCTTCACCTGCAAAAACTCATACAGGCCTTCGACGCCGCCGGTGCGGCCGAACCCGCTCTGCTTGTAGCCGCCGTAGGGGCCCTGCGGCTCGATGTCGCTGTGCCGGTTCACCCACACCGAACCCGCCTGCAGCTGACGCGCAACCCGATGTGCACGTTCCAGGTTGGACGTCGCCACGAAGGCATTGAGGCCGTAGCGGGAATCGTTGGCGATCCTGACCGCCTCGGCCTCATCGGCGAAGGGGATGACGGACGCCACCGGCCCGAAGGTTTCGGTCTGCGCCAGCGCCGACCGATTGTCGACGTTGGCGAAGATCGTCGGCTCGATGAAATAACCGGACGCCAACTCGCCACCGAGCCTGCGTCCGCCCGTGACCAGCTCACCGGCCTTATCGCTGACCGCCCGGTCGATGACGCCGAGGATGCGGTCGGCGGCGGCTTCGGTGATGACGGGACCGAGCATGACGTCGGGTTGCAGCGGATCACCGATCTTGGCGGCCCGCACCGTCGCCACGAGTTTGTCCACGAAGCTCTCGTACACCGACGCCTCGACGAGAATGCGCGAGGCGCACGCGCAACTTTGGCCGGCCTGGGTGATGGGCCCCTGATGGGCGGCGATGACGGCGGCCATATCCAGGTCGGTGTCGGCGAACACGAGATAGGCTGATGTGCCGCCCAATTCGGCTGTCACCGGGGTGAGATGGTGCGACGCGGCCTGCAGCACCTTCTGCGCGGTGGCCTGGCCGCCGGTGAAGTGGATCTTGCCGATCCGGGGATGGCGCACCAGCGCGTCACCGCCCGCAGGGCCGGCCGGCAACACGTTGACCAGTCCCGGCGGCAGGCCCGCTTCGAGGCAGAGTTCACCAAAGCGCAAGGGCGCCAACGACGCCAGCTCGGAGGGCTTGAGGACGACCGCGTTTCCCGCCGCCAGTGCGGGCGCCACGGCCGCGCCGGCCACCACCAGCGGCCCGTTCCAGGGGGCGATGACGCCGACGACGCCGTACGGTTCGCGTTCGACGAGGTTGACGTCGAAGGCACCGGCCACGGGAGTGCTTGCGCCGTGGGTCTTGTCGGCGTAACCGGCGTAGTACCGCAGGAACCGCTCGGTCAGTACGGAGTTGCCGGCGACCGACACCGGGACGCCGTAATCGTGCACGTTGAGCTCGGTCAGCTCCGCGAAGTGGTCGCGCACCACGTCGGCCAGCGCGAACAGCAGGTCGCGGCGGTGATCGACGGGACAGGAGACCCATTCGCGATGCGCGTCCCAGGCGCTGTCGACGGCCCTGTCGATCTCGTCGTGACCGGCCAGCGGGATGGTCGCGTTGAGCGCGCCGGTGCCGGGGTAGGCGTGCTCATAGCTGCCGCCCGAGGCGGTGGTAATGCGTTCTGTGCCAATGAGTAACGCGCCCGAGCGGGGCGGTGAGGTCGCGGTGGCCGTCATGGCGGGATGCCTTCCGGTGTGCTGTCAGCCGACGGTGGTGTGATCGGCCTGGTTTTCGGCCGTCACCCGCTGCTTCTGTTCGACGATCACCTGGTTGAGGTAGTCGGCCTTGGCGCAGCCGTAGTACGCGGCGAACTGCAGCGCCAGTTCGTCCATCTCCTCGAAGGACACGTCGCCACTCTTGAGCGCCGCGTACACGTGGGACATGATCGGGATTTCGGCGTCCTGGAACGCGACACAGGCCACGGTGATCAGGCGGCGTTCCTTCATGCCCAGGCCGGGCCGCAACCACATCTCGCCGAAGACGAAATTTAGAATGCCCGCTCCCGAGTAGGGGTTGTCCCGCATCGGCGCGAAGGGCAGGCAGTTGATCTCCTTGAACGACTCTTCGCCGCCCCGCAGTCGCTGCTCGGGGTCGCTGGCGGTGACCAGCGGCAGCAGCGGTTCCGGGGGAGGGGCCGCCTCGCCGCGCTCCCCGGCGATCTTGGCCCATTGCACATCCACGGCGATGTTGAATCGGGACGCCTTCGGCCAGCCCGCGTAGACCGCGAAATGCAGGACGGTCTCCCGCATTTCGGTGATGGTCAGGTCGCCGCTGTTGAGGGCGGCGTAGACGTGCTGCTCCAGCGGCGCCTGCGCGTCGGCGGCCGCGACGCAGGCCAGCGTGACGAACCGTCGATCGCGGCGGGACAGGCCCGGTCGCGACCAGACCTCGCCGAAGACGAAGTCGATCAATCCGCCCGCATACGGGCTGTCGGCGTCGGGCGGGTCGATCGTCATCACCTCGGTGAAGGTACGCATCCCGCGTTCGCGTCGCGCACCGTCGTTCATCGGAGCCCTATCGGATGGTGACACCGGCGTCGACCTTCAGTTCCAGCCCTGTGACGTAACGGGATTCGTCGGAGATCAGATACAACACCGCGTTGCTCACATCGGACGCTTCGATCAGCGGCGCGGGCAGCGCGTTGATGAAGATGGGCACCAGGTCGGGCCGTTGCTCGGCGATCAGGGTGTGCATGCTGGGGGGCGCCATCCCGGTGGCCACCCCGGTGGGGTGCACGGTGTTGACCCGAATGTTCTGTGCGGCAAGCTCGTTGGCCAACGCCAGGGTCATGCCGACGATGCCGTGCTTGGAGGCGGTGTAGGGCACGTGCAGCGGCGTGCCCTTGATGCCGGCCGACGAGCTGATGTTGACCACGCTCCCGCCGCCCCGGGCGACCAGGTGGGGGAGTGCGGCCGCGCAGGTGTTCCAGGCGCCGATGAGATTGATATCGACGACCAGTCGCCACTGCTCGGCGGTGGTGGTGTCCCAGGTGCCGACGGTGAGCACGCCGGCGTTGGCGACCGCGCCGTCGAGTCCGCCGAGTTCGCCGGCGGCGTCGTCGACCGCCGATTTCACGGCGGTCTCGTCGCGGACGTCGACGACTTTGGTGATCGCACGCCGGCCGTGTTTCTCCACCAGTTGCGCGGTCTCGTGCAGGTCGTCTTCGGTGGCCAGTGGGTATTCCAAACCCGCTGGGGTGGAACAGATGTCGACCAGGACGCAGTCGGCGCCTTCCTCGGCCAGCCGCACCGCGTGCGAGCGTCCCATGCCGCGCGCGGCGCCGGTGATCAAGACCCGTTTGCCCGCGACCCGGCCGGCTGCGTTGTTCGTCGTCATCCGCGTATCAAACCTTGTTGCAGAAGCCCGCGTCGACGGGGAAGGTCACGCCCGTGACGTACTTCGCCTCGTCGGAGACCAGGTAGGCGATGGCGGCGCTGACGTCTTCGGGTTCCAGCATGCCGACGGGCATCGGGTTTTGCAGATGGGGACCCGCGCCGGGATTCTTCTCCAGGAACTCGGTCATGTCGTCGTTGGTGGCCATCATCGTGTTCACCGCGGTCGGGTGCACGGTGTTGACCCGAATGCTCAGCGGTGCAAGGGCATTGGCCAGGGTGCGCATCAGCCCGACGATCCCGTGTTTGGACGCCGCGTAGCCCAGTCCGCCGCCCTGCAGGCCGCCGAAGCCCTTGATGCCGGCGGTCGAGCTGGTGAAGATGATGACCCCGCCGCGGTTGCCGGCCAACAGGTGCGGGACGGCCGCCCACGCCGTGTGATAGGCCCCGTCGAGGTTGACGCCGGTGACCGCCCGCCACTGCGCCAGCTCCTCCTCGATGCTCAACTGGCGAAACGCCAGCGGCGCGATCCCGGCATTGGCCAGCACGATGTCGAGGCGGCCGAAGTGCTCAACTCCGGCATCCATTGCGGCCTTGACTTGCTCGAAGTCGCGGACGTCGGCGACCGTGCCCAGCATCTTGCCGCCGGCCTCTTCGACCAGCGCGACGGTCTCGTCCAGCTCCTCGTGGGAGGCCATCGGGTAACCGTTGGCGGGAATGTCGGCGCAGATGTCGATGCCGATGATGTTGGCGCCCTCGCGCGCGAGCCGCACGGCGTGGCTGCGACCCTGGCCGCGCGCCACCCCGGTGATGAAGGCGACCTTGCCATCTATTGACCCCACGGCGCGCGTCCTCTCTGTTCGTCGGCCCAGATCAGGGCAGAGTAACGCCGTTACTCACCTGCGCACAGTAACATGGTTACTCATGACGGCAACAGGGGCGGCAGTGGATGCCGAGAACGGCGCGTCCGGGCCGCGGACCGACCCGATCCTGGACATCGTGGTCGAGATGCTCGACAGCGAGGGCTACGAGGCCGTCCAGCTGCGCGAGGTGGCCCGGCGGGCGCGGGTTTCCCTGGCGACCATCTACAAGCGGTATCGCACGCGCGACGAGCTGATCGTCGCGGCCCTGGACGGGTGGATGGACGCCAATCGCTATGCGCGCCTGCCGTCGCTGATCGACGATCTGCCCGGTGAGTCGATCTATGTGGACCTGATGCACGTGATGCGGACCATCTTCGAGCCGTGGGAACGGCATCCGGTGATGCTGCGCTCCTACTTCCAGGCCCGGTCGGGGCCCGGCGGAAAGCGCCTCATCCAGCGTGGCGTCGACGCCGTCGTTCCCGTCGCCAAAGCCGTTCTGGCGCAAGCGGAGCCGGGATTCGCCAAAGATCTCGAGCTCATCCTCACCGGCGTCGTCTACGGGCTGCTCACCCGATTCGCTCAGGGGGAGATCGACGTCACCGAAATCGTGCCGGGTATCGAGCGCACCCTGTTCTGGTTGACCACGGCGTATGAGAGCGGTCTGCCCGCGCGAGGCTGAGCCGACTGCGGTGACGGCTTGAAAATCCGATTATTCAGCCGTTCATAAGGCGCTTTTTCCCGATTGTGCCTATTCTTCGTCTTCGTGCCGCTATGGGTCGACGGCATCGTGAACGCCCCGAAGAAAGGAAGCGCATGATGTCCTCAGCTCGCCGGCCGGCCGTGTTGGCCATCCCCGTCATGTTGGGCGCGGCTCTGATTACCAGCGCCGCGGTTGCCACCGCCGACCCCCTCGACGACGCGTACCTGTCACAACTGCGTGCCGCCGGCTTCAGTTGGCCGCCCGATCACGACGCCGCCCTTACCGGGATGGGGCGCCTGATCTGTGATGACATCGGTTGGGGTTGGACCTATGAGCAGATCTCCCAGAGCATCCACCAGATCCTGGACCCCAGGAATGTCACCTTCGGAGACGTCGGATCCATGGTGAGCCTTGCGCATTCGACGTACTGCCCCCTGCAGCGGTGCTGGACCGACCACTGCTGAACGGCGAAATCCCTTGCACCGCAGCAGGTGTGTTCACATGAGCGGGGGTCCCGGCAGCAGCCAGGTGACCGACGGGTCGATGTCCTCCTTGTACTGCGGACAATAGGTGGCTATCGACAGGCCGACGAAGTAGGCGGACTGCTTGACCGAGAGGTCCGTTTGCCTGGCCAGCTGGATCGCCAGCACCGAGGCGTTCGGGTTGGTGGCGATGCTGGTGCACACCGTGCGGGCCTTTCCGATCGCATCGTCGTTGTCGGGCATGGTGATTCCGCCCTTGGAGAGGCCCGCGATGAACGCGTCGTCGGTGTCATCCGCTGAGGCGGGCGCCGCGAACGCCAAGGCAGCGGACAGGAAAACCGCGCAGAGCGCCGGCCACTTCCCGGCCTTCGTCACAGTCATGGCCTCCCCTCAGTGCGCGGACCCGTCGGCGTGCAGTCAAGGACGACTTCCATGAACGATAGTCGACATCGCGGTGTACTTCTCGCGGCGAGGCACGGATTTCAGGACGAGCAGTGGGTGGCCTTGATGTGCCCGTTGGGTGAACCCAGCTTGGCCAGCGCGTCGGCGGTGGATGCGGTGGCGTCGGGCCCCGAACCGCCCTGGAACCGGCCGGAGAGGCGGTCGAACGCCACCGATGCGCAGCCGTTGCGGGTGCCGGCCACCACTTCACAGACGTCGCCGGCCTCGGCGGTGCAGTGCGCGAGCGCGACTTGGTTCGCCTGGTCCTGACTGGCCCCGGTGCCCCAGCCGGCGGCTCGTCCGCTGCCCACCGACACGGCGAGGGCGACGAAGCCGTCGTCGGCCCGGGCCATCGGCGCGGGCAGCGCGGCGATCCCGCAACCGACCGCAGCCACGACGGCAATGACCGGTCGCATCGGCGCGCTCCTGCGCATGTTACGAATTGCCTTCGGGGTCTTCGGCCAGGTAAGTGACTTCGTACCACCGCTTGGACGGTCCGGCGCTGTCCGTCTCGGTCGCCGTGGCCCGCTCGAGGCGAACATCGGTCAGATGCGGATTGTCCACGCGGATAAAGTCTTCGAGCTCGGCGTGCAACGCGTCACCGTCCAGGGTGATATCCGCGAGCGCTCTGCCGGTATACCTCGTCCAACTCACGCCTCACATTGTGCTCCGGCCGTGGCGCCGGACCGCAATTCGACACCGGGGTATATTGCAACCCGCCGCTGTGCCGCGCGAAATTGCAGGGTCAGGTGGTCCGCAAATGCGCTTTCAGGCCGGGAGACTCGGTCGTGAAGGAGGGCGATGAATCGCCAAAGTGTCTGCAGCACCAGCACTTCACCGATTGGTCGGGTGTGACGCTTAAACGCGTCGACGAATTGAAGCCCGGCGACCGGATCCGCATGAAGGTCGGGCACGCCACCGTCGTCGCGACCGAACCCCTCGACGACGACCGCACCCTGCTGACCTTTACCTATGGGACGAAGGGCCCCGCCGACAACGCGCTGACCGTTGATGTTCTGGACGACGACGAGTGGGGCTGGTAGGGCGCCGGAATTCGGGTTATCGCCGGCACCTTGTCGGCGACGGCTCGGCATACGACTATTGACTGAGTACGGACCCGCAGGAGGAACGATGACGCCGCACCGTGTGAAATCCGTCGTCGGTTTATCGGCGGTGCCGCTCGCAATTTCCGTGTGGTTTATCCCGACGGCCTTCGCCGACAATCCGTCCTGGAATGGCCAGTACGCGATCACGTTCATGGTCGGCCCGAAGGCCGGGACCAGCATGGCCGTCGGCGACCCGGAGGTGCAGCACACCGAGACCTACGGTATCCGTTCGAGCTGCACGAACGGCAAGTGCGTCGCCACCATCGTCAGCGGCCCGCCGCCCACCAACCCGACGGTGCCGCAGCCGGTTCAGTTCACCTGGGATGGAAAGTCGTGGTCGCAGGCCAACGACTTTCAGTGGGACTGCATGATGCCCGACACCACGATCCAGTGGAATCCGGCCCGGGCCGAGGTGCACTACACGCCCCAACCCGACGGAACGCTGGCCGGCGTCATGCACACCGACATCTTGAGTGGCGCATGCCAAGGGACCATCGACATGAACATGACCGCCGAGCGCGTGGGTAGCTAGCCGCCCTCGGTTCAGGGTGGCGGTGGCGCCGACCGGTTTCGAAACTCGGGATCGCGGTGTGAAATCGGCGGGATTCGTCGACACCTACCGCGCGAAATGGATACGTTGAATGGCCAAGGGCATCGGGCAGCGCTTCCAGTTCCGTGCGAAATAACGGAGTCGAATCATGTCGCGTGCCACGAGAATCAACAGCTGATGGATGCACGGCGAGACGCAGGGATTCCCGAGCCGCGGGAGCGGGCAGCGAGGGCGGGACAGCGGATTGAACAGCTGCGGCAACGGCGCGCCGAATTGGCCGCCGGCGAGGGTTCTTCCGGGGATTCGGTCGACCGGGCGCGCCGGTATGCGCAGGACGCGATGGAGCGCGCCGAGAAAGCGCATCTGGCTGCCTCTCGCGGACACGACGAAGCCGCACGCGCGCATGAGCGGACGGCAAACAATCTGCAGCGCGCGGCCATGGAGGGAATCGGCGATCCTGAGCAACTACAGGACGAGGCCGATGAGCATTGGCAGGCCGCAGCGAACAATCACCGGGAAAGCGCGGTCGCGTTGGCGGAGGCGGAGGACCCCACCAAGTCTTCGTCCGGCGGCTAGTCAGGCGATCGGAACCTGTTATGGGACAAGGGTCCCGAAGACGTGGCGGTGACGGCTCCGCTCAGGTGTGCACTTTCCAGCCCGCCAACGGGGTCGGGGCCGCCGGAGCATTGGGATCGTTGAACTCGATGTAAACGTCGCCCTGCTTGACGTTGCCGTCGTAGGCGACGAATCCGTGGGCGGTCTGGCCGTTGGTGACGCTGCCCGCGCGCAGCGGCGGCGTCTTGTTGATCTTCTGGTAGTCGACGAGCGATGAGCCGCTCTCGACATCGCGGTTCGGGTCCTGCCGCCAGGGGGAAGAGGAGGCGGTCAGGGAGGACTGGCTGTAGTTGAACGGCGCGCTGGACTTGCCTTCGATGGTCACCTCGATGACGGTGCAGCCCCCGCCGCCGGAGCAGCCGGACGAGATCCACGTCGCGTTGTTGAGCGTGACGTCGGCGGTTGCGGTGCTGTACTCCGTGACGTGGATGCTGGTGCCGGATTTTCCTGTCGGGAACGGCGACTGTTGGGTTGTCGGGTCGGCGGTGCCCTGGGGCGCAGTGAAATAGGCCGTCAGCGCCAGCGTCGCCGCGAGTGCGCTCATGTGAGCGGGTCTGGTCACTGCCAGAAGATAACGCATTCGCAGAATTGACCGCGAGCTCGTACTGGCGCCCGTCCCGCATTTCGACAAGAAGAGGCGTGAAAAGCGTTGCCGCATAACCATTTCAAGAAGGGGCAGTCGCTTTAGTGCGGCAGGTTGGCCAGATAACACCGCACTCGGGTGGCGGCGTCGTCGGGCTTGACCCCCATGTTGATCAATCGCCGAACTACTTCTTCGGAGGGAATGCCAGAGCCGATGTCGTTATCGATGACGTGCAGGCTGGGGAACCAAGTCTCGGCGCTTACTCCCGGTGGTGGGGGCTTCGCATCGCCGCCCACGCACTGGACGTAACCGGGGACGCCGGAGTCAGCGTGAGCCGGCGGCGCCCCCATCGACACAGCAATGGCGATGCCGACCGCCGCAGCGGCGTAGATCAGACGCATGCTGGCATTATTGCGGGTTCGCGGCGTTTAACAACCATGAATTCGGGGGTCTGCCCGATTTCTCTCTCGCGAGTCGCAGTGGGCCTTACACTGCATGAGAATGAGCGCCTATCAGACCGTTGTGGTCGGCACGGATGGTTCGGACTCGTCGCTGCGCGCGGTGGCGCGCGCGGCCGCGATCGCCGCGGATCACGGCGCGAAATTGATCGTCGTGACGGCACATCTTCCCGTTCCCGAGGAACGCGGCCGCTACGCCATCCCGCCGGGTAGCGACCACGGTCAGGACTACCGGACGGTGGGCGAGGCGCCCTACTACAGGATCCTGCGGGACGCCAGGGAGCGCGCGCACCAGGCCGGCGCCAAGGACGTGGAGGAGAAGTCGGTCGTCGGTGCCCCCATCAACGTGCTGGTCGACCTGGCTAAGGAGGTCGACGCCGACCTGCTCGTCGTCGGGAATGTCGGACTGAGCAGCGTCGCCGGGCGGCTGCTGGGTTCAGTCCCGTCCGCCGTTTCCCGCAGGGCCAAGACCGACGTCTTGATCGTGCACACCAGCGACTGAGGGTCGCCAAGAATCGGTCGGTGCCGCCCCCTGGTCGGCGCCGGCCATGCGCACAAAGTCATCCGTGCGCGGCGTCCGCCGCGGCGATCAACGCCCTGCCCAGCTGCCGGGCTGCGGCCGGCGCGATGATCGGGGTGTCGGGACAGTCGATGACGACCTGGCACTCGGCGTGCCCGTCAACGTATTGCCGCCCGATGACGGAGACCACGATCTCGGCCGGTTGCCCGTGGCCGGCGTGGTCGATGCTCCACTCCGGGCCGTCGAACACCCTGAAGGCCGGCCCGAGGTTGTCCCATTCGTCGACCATGGTTGCCCCGCTGGGCGGTGCAAGGTTGTCTTTCATGGCTCGATCGTGTCCGCGATCCCGGGCGCGGGCACGAGTAGTGCACTACTTCACTTGTGCTAAGGCGATGCCGTCAGGCGGTCGCTAGATATCGCGGAGCTGATCACGAAGTCAGGGGCAGTCGCTGCCGCTCGTTTGAGCCGACCTCGCCGCTATGCGCCGCGATTCATCATGCGCTCGGGCGACAGCACCTGACCTACGCAGCCCTTGAGGCAGAGGGCCCGCTGCGCGATTGCCGGGAGGGGGATCCCGCCATGGGCGTAGTCCCGCTTCATGTAGACCGCGACGGGACCGCCGCACAGCTCGCAGTAGTCCTCGTCCACCCAGTACTCCAACACGACGTGCTCCTAGCTCGGGTAGGTAACACCTAGCAGGCTAGGGCAGGTTGCCGACCTCGCCGCGTATTTCCCGGGCGGGTCACATGCTCACAACTGCGGCTTCAACCGGCGCTTCCCAAAGCCCTTTCGAGAAGCCGCCGACAAAGCCCAGGACAGCCCCAGGTATTGCACCGGCGCCGCCGATTTCCGGCGTGATCACCCCGCCACTTGTAGCACCGTCGATAGCGCCCTTGATGGCGCTTTCATATTCGCTGTCGATACGTGCCCCGCCTCACCGACGACAGGCACCCCGGTTCTCTCTAACGCGACGCGAGAAGTGCGCGGCCCTCGTCTTGGCAGCCGGCGATGAAGTCTGGCGGAGAATCTACCCTGGGCATGAGCCCGCTTTTCGTAACGTTCCCGAGCTCTTTCTGGCAATACGCTTGCCAGTCTGTGTCGGGCGGAAACTGCACGTGGTGCTGATTTACCTGAATATCGATGGCTTGTTTGCCCTGGTTGTAAGAGGGGGACCCAGGGTCGGCGCCCGCAGCAGGAGCGAACACGAAGGCGGCGGCGTTAATGACCGCTGCAAGCGCAAAACCGCGATTCCAGGCCACAGCGACATCTTACGCGGATATTTGGAGGGCAAGATATACGCGTCACCCGTGGAAGCTCTTTTGCCACAATCGGGGCGGACCGCCTAGAAAGTCCACGAGCCTTCGGGTTGAAGTACGAAACCGCGGTTTAGGGTTGGGTCGATACACGCGGTGAGCCGGTCGGCACCCACCAGGCACGTAGTGTTTGCCGCCGAAATCTTTTGGCCAACGTTCAAAATCGGCGCCGTGATCGCTGGGCACCCCCCGTCGTGGAAGCCATAAGGCCCCAAGTCCGACGGCATGCTGCTTGCCACTCCGACATGTTGGCAGCCATCGCGTCCACGTGGAGCTCCCTCCGGCAAGCCAGGTATCGGCCCGTCGCACCCGACGCTGATGTGATCGCCCGGTCCGTTGACTAGCGATGCCCACCCGCATTGCAGCCCATCAGGTGTTGCGAAAAATACTCCGCCACCACCGCGGCCGAAATGCATTGTGTACGGGGCGGGGTCGACAGGTTGAAAAGCGTTGATATCGGGGAATTTCGGCGGTGTGGCCGTTGCGACGCCGGGCGTGGCGCGGGAACAGCCCATTGCCGCCACCGCAAAGATCCCGGTCATGACCGCTATCGTTATCCTGCTGAACACGCGATAGTCGCCTTCCTAGTGTTGGACGCCGAAGGTGGTCGTCCAAGTGTGGGGGTCGTAGGGTCCTCCGGGCCAAGTGCTTAGTCGTAACTGAATGGTCTCCAATCCAGTTGCGGGGTCAAGGGTCGTGCCCGTGATAGTCGGCCCATACACGGATGGAAGTCGTCCTTGGTCCATGAGAGTCACGGGGGTGGCGCCCATCAACCCTTGGGGGGTGGCAGCGGATATGCCTTGGACGGGGCCATCCTTGGTCGCTCCGACAAGCATGAAACCGCCACCTTTAAGCGAGATCACTTGGCTTTCACGATCACCGGGGAGGCTTACGTTGCCGACGCGCTGCAAGGAATTGACCCAGCTGTTGGGTTTGGCTGGATCGATTGGTCCTGAAACCCACATGCCGCGAGTCAGGTCGCCTTCTCGGTTGCTGGTGTTGCCGATGATCACCATCTGGTTGGTGGCGGGATCGTAGGCGCCGCTGGCCTGGTAAATCCCAGGCAGGTCACCGACTTTTACCGGATGATTGGGATCGGTGAAATCCCATACGGACCCGTTGGTGGCGTACTGGTTGAACCCGGGGATATCGGTGCCATCTGGGTGGCTGAAAAACGCATATCGGTGGCCGTCAGGCCCCAGCGCGGTCCCTGTCGGCAGCGGCCTGGTGCCCGGCGGCCCTTGGGCTAGCTCGGAAGCTGGGCTGCGTGGGAAACCATCTCGCGGGTCGCCGCCGAAGGTGGGGCCTTGGCCGTCTGGGAACTGGTCTTGTAAGTCGTACACGCTCTGCTCGTGCTGGGGAGTGCCGGCCGGCCCGGTGATCCTGGGGTCGGAAGGCGGGGGACCTTGTCCGTCCCCGAACCCGGCGGGCTTGAATTCGGAAGCGAGAGCAGCGTCTTGGGGGGTCAGGTTGCCGTTTGACTGCGCTTGCCGTAGCGATCGCGTGTAGGTGTCGCGGATAGATGTCATCTGTTTGAGTGCATCTCGTGTGTCATCGGCGGCGTCAGCTTTAGCGTCGTCGATCAACGTTTCGAGCGCGTGGCGGCTTTTCGCATCGAGGGCGGGGTCTTCCAGGTCCTTTTTCGCCGCCACAATGAGTTTGTCGAGCAATTGCAACTGCTTTTCCAGTGTGGCGATCTCTGCGGCACCCTCTTTCTGTGCGGCAGCCAGCATGCTGGCGATGTTTTCCAGATCGCTGCCGATCTTGGGCAGCTGTTCTGTCTGCAAGCCAAGGGATTTCGTCAATCGCTGCACTTCAGCGGAGCCGTTGATCGGGTGATCACCGTTCTGGTGGTTCCAGGCCGCGTCGAACCGTTGCCGGGCTTGCTCAAACGAGTGGTCCGCCTCGGCGGTGTGTCGACCAGCACCATGAAAAGCCTCCGCAAGGCTCGAAATCTGCGCGGGGCTGCCGGCCTGCAAGCTCTGGTTAATCGCCCACGGATCACCACCGGCCTGAGCGATCAGACCGGCAACGCTAATCCATTTCAGCTGCATTGCACCGCCCGTAAAACCGCACCC
>NZ_LZMG01000065.1:0-1688 GCF_001673615.1 Mycobacterium sp. 1245499.0 | reverse complement strand
CGAACTGGCCGGCAAGCGCATCCTGCTCACCGGGGCGTCGTCGGGCATCGGCGAGGCCGCGGCCGAACAGTTCGCCCGGGCGGGTGCCACGGTGGTCGTCGTGGCCCGCCGCCAGGAGCTGCTCGACGCGCTCGCGGACCGCATCACCTCGGCGGGCGGTGACGCCATCTCGATCCCGTGCGACGTCTCCGACATGGACGCCGTCGACGCGCTGGTCGCCGACGTCGAAAAGCGTGTCGGCGGAATCGACATCCTGATCAACAACGCCGGCCGGTCCATCCGCCGGCCGCTGGCCGAGTCGCTGGAACGCTGGCACGACGTCGAGCGGACGATGGTGCTCAACTACTACGCGCCGTTGCGGCTGATCCGCGGGCTGGCGCCGGGCATGATCGAGCGCGGCGACGGGCACATCATCAACGTCTCGACGTGGGGCGTGCTGTCGGAGGCCTCACCGCTGTTCGCGGTGTACAACGCCTCGAAGGCCGCGCTGTCGACCGTGAGCCGGGTGGTGGAAACCGAGTGGGGCGACAAGGGCGTGCACTCCAGCACGCTGTACTACCCGCTGGTGGCCACCCCGATGATCGCACCGACCAAGGCCTACCAGGGGATGCCGGCGCTGACGCCGGAGGAGGCCGGCGAGTGGATGATTACCGCCGCCCGCACCCGCCCGGTGCGCATCGCACCGCGGATGGCGATCGCCGCCAAGGCGCTCGACACGTTCGGCCCGCGCTGGGTCAACGCCGTCATGCAGCGCCAGAGCATCCAGCCCAACCGCAATAACGACGGCTGACCCGGCCGCCGCTACGGGCCGTTTTGCCCGGCCACTGTGATAGACACGACGCTATGGAGATCCTGGCCAGTCGGATGTTGCTCCGGCCGGCGGACTATCAGCAGTCGCTGACCTTCTACCGCGACCAGATCGGCCTGGCGATAGCGCGTGAATACGGCGCGGGCACAGTCTTTTTCGCAGGGCAGTCGCTGCTCGAACTGGCCGGTTACGGCTCCCCGGACCACTCGCGCGGACCCTTCCCGGGCGCGCTGTGGCTGCAGGTACGCGACATCGAGGCGACCCAGGCCGAGCTCCGCGGCCGGGGGGTGGCCATCGCGCGCGAGGCGCGCCAGGAGCCGTGGGGCCTCTACGAAATGCACGTGACCGACCCCGACGGGATCACCCTGATATTCCTCGAAATACCCTCCGACCACCCGCTACGGCGTGACACCCGAGGTGAACGGCGGGGAAATTCCGGTTAACTGAGAGGTAACATCTGGCGACGAGTCAAGGTACACCCGCGTTTCGACTGCCTCAGCATTCGACAATGGAATCCTCCTACCACCAGAATCAGGCGCTGTGAACATCCAATTGTTCCTCTTGATCATTGTCGTAATCACGGCATTGGCCTTCGATTTCACCAACGGCTTCCATGACACGGGCAACGCGATGGCGACCTCGATCGCCAGCGGTGCACTCAAGCCCAAGACGGCGGTCGCGCTCTCGGCGGTGCTGAATCTGGTGGGCGCTTTCTTGTCCACCGCCGTCGCCGCGACCATCGCCAAGGGCCTCATCGACTCCAACATCGTGACGCTGGAACTGGTCTTCGCCGGCCTCGTGGGCGGCGTCGTCTGGAACCTGCTGACCTGGCTCCTCGGTATCCCGTCGAGTTCGTCACATGCCCTGATCGGCGGCATCG
>NZ_LZMG01000064.1:0-2716 GCF_001673615.1 Mycobacterium sp. 1245499.0 | reverse complement strand
CCGCCGCGCCGGCGTGCCCGCCCTCGATGTTCTCGTAGTAGAAGACCTGATGACCGGCGGCCTCGAGTGCTGCCGTCATCTTGCGGGCATGCCCCGGGTGCACCCGGTCATCGCGGGTGGAGGTGGTCATCAGCACCGGTGGGTAGCGGCGCGTCGCCGAAATGTTTTGGTATGGCGAGTATTCGGAGATGAATGCCCAGTCGTCGGGGTTGTCGGGGTCGCCGTACTCGGCGACCCAGGAGGCGCCGGCCAGCAGCAGGTGATAGCGCTTCATGTCCAGCAGGGGCACGCTGCACACCAGCGCCCCGAACCGCTCGGGGTACTGCGTCAGCATGATGCCCATCAGCAGGCCCCCGTTGCTGCCGCCCTGCGCCCCGAGCTGCTCGACCGTGGTGATGCCGCGATCCACCAAATCGGTTGCGACGGCGGCGAAGTCCTCGGCCACCTTGTGCCGGCCCTCCCGCATCGCCTGGGTGTGCCAGCCGGGACCGTATTCGCCCCCGCCGCGAATGTTGGCCAGGACGTAGGTGCCCCCACGGGCCAGCCACAGCCGGCCCAGCACGCCGCTGTAGCCCGGCGTGTTCGACGATTCGAAGCCGCCGTAGCCGTAGAGCAGGGTGGGCGCCGGCCCGTCGGCGGCCTGCGGACCGCCGGGCCGCACCACGAAGTAGGGGATCGACGTGCCGTCCTGTGACGTGACGAAGTTCTGTGTCACCGAGATGTTTTCGGCGTCGAAGAAGGCCGGCGCGGACTTGATCTGCTCGAGCCGGCCGTCGTCGGTTCCGCGCATCAGCCGTGACGGCGAGTCGAATCCGCTGGAATCCAAAAAGAATTCGTCGCCGGTGTCGTCGGCGGAGACGACGACGGTATTGGTCGCGGCGGGAATCCCGGCCACCGGCTCGCGTCGCCAGTCGCCTTGTGACGATCGCAAGCGCGGCGGAGCCGGGCGCAGCGGGTCGTCACGCGATGGCGGCGTGACGATCTCGACGCGGCTGGCCACGTCGGCGAGTGTGACGATCAGCAGCCGGTCCTTGGTCCACGTGTAGTGGTTGAGCGCGGTGTGCTCGTCGGGTTCGAACACCACCTGCAATTGCGCTGTGCCGGAGAGGAATTCCTCGTAATTCGCGGCCAGCAGCGAGCCGGCGGTATAGCTAAACTCGCCCAACGACCAGTCGCTGCGCAGCTCGATCAACAGCCATTCGCGGTGCAGGCTCACGCTGGCGTCGGTGGGCGCGTCGATGCGGATCAGTTCCGACCCGCGCAGCTCGTAGACCTCTTCGTTCCAGAAGTCCAAGGCCCGGCCGATCAGGGTGCGTTCGAACCCGGGGATCCGGCTGGCGCTGGCCACCACGTTGACGTCGGAGCGAGATCCCTCGAAGACCGTCTCGGCGTCGGCGAGGGGGATGCCGCGGCGCCATCGTTTGACCACCCGTGGATAGCCGGAGTCGGTCAGCGAATCCTCGCCGAAGTCGGTGCCGACCAGCACGGTGTCCGGATCGGCCCAGCTCACCTGCGACTTGGCCTCGGGTAGCGCGAACCCGTCGTCGACGAATTTCGTTGTTTCCATGTCGAATTCGCGCACGATGGAGGCGTCGGAGCCGCCGCGGGAGAGGCTGACCAACGCGCGGGTGTATTCCGGGTAGATGACGCCGGCGCCGGCCCACACCCACTTCTCGCCGTCGGCCCGACCCAGTTCGTCGACGTCGATCAGCACGTCCCACTCCGGGGAGTCGGTGCGGTAGCTGTCCAGGGTGGTGCGCCGCCACAGCCCGCGGGGGTTGGCCGCGTCGCGCCAGAAGTTGTAGAGGTACTCGCCTCGGCGGACCACGTAGGGGATGCGGGCGTCGGTGTCGAGCACCTCGAGCGCCTCGATGCGCATCCGCTCGAAATTCTCGTCGCGAAAGCGCGCCAGTGTCGGCTCGTTACGCGCCCGCACCCAGTCCAGCGCCTCGTCACCGGTGACGTCCTCGAGCCACAGGTATGGGTCCTCAGTCATGCCGCCATTCTTACGGCCGCAGGACGCGGGCCCTTACGTCGCCCTCGTAACCATCGCGGCCCACGGGATCTCGAGGGCGCCGTCGCGCTGGTAGGGCGTCAGCGACGGTGCGAGGGTCGCGCGGATCGCGTCGATCTGCGCGGGGTCCAGGGAGGCCACCAGTTCCACCACCGGGCCGGCGAGCCCGGTGACATGCGCCCAGTGCTCGTCCGGGCTGTCGAAACGCATGACCCCGGTGATCTCTTCGACGGCGACGTCCGCGAACCCGCCCGCATCGGCCAGGGCCCGGTTGCTTTCGGGGGTGGCGAGGGAGAAAGGACCGCCTGGGGCGAACGGGTCGCCGGGCGGCGTGACCCCGTTCTGCAGCATCGCGACCACCACGTGGAAGAGCCACGGGTTGCGGTCCGGCGGTCCCCACGTCGCGTAGGCGAACCGGCCGCCCGGCCGCAAGACCCGCCGGACCTCCGCGACCGCCCTCTGCTGCCCCGGCATGAGCATCAGCCCGAAGCGCGAAAGCACCCCGTCGATGCTGGCGTCCGGCAGATCGAGCTGTTCGGCGTCGAGTTCGCGACATTCGACGTTGTGCAGGCCCCGCTCGTCGGCCCCGCGACGCGCTGCCGCCACCATCTCGGGCGCAAAATCGCTGGAGATCAGGCGGCCCGTGGGACCGAGCCGGTCCGCGACGAGAAAGCCGGTCTCGCCTGGGCCCGCCGCCACCTC
>NZ_LZMG01000063.1:0-11953 GCF_001673615.1 Mycobacterium sp. 1245499.0 | reverse complement strand
GGCGGCGGGCGGGTGACCCCGCGCAGTCAGGACTGGCAGTGGTAGGAGGCCGGCGGCGGCGTGCCGGCGACCAGATACCGGACGACGGCGGTGTCCACGCACTGGTGGCCGTTGAACACCGCGGTGTGCTGGGTCCCGTCGTAGGTGATCAGCGGGCCGCCGAGCTGGCGGGCCAGGTTCACCCCGGCCTGGTACGGCGTGGCCGGGTCGTGCGTGGTGGAGACGACGACGACCTTGCCCGGCGCCATGGGCGGCGCGGCGTGCGGCGCCGACGTCGCCGGCACCGGCCACAGCGCGCACAAATCGCGCGGAGCATTTCCGGTGAACTGCCCGTAGCTCAGGAACGGCGCGGCCTGCCGGATCCGCTGATCGGCGCTCACCCAGCTGGCTTGATCCGTCGGGTTGGGCGCGTCGACGCAGCGGATCGCGTTGAACGCGTCCTGGTCGTTGGCATAGTGCCCGTTCTTGTCGCGCCCGTCGTAGTCGTCGGCGAGCAACAACAGGTCGCCGGCGTCGGTGCCGCGGGCCAGGCCGAGCAGCCCGCTAGTCAGGTATTTCCAGTGCGCCGGGGTGTAGAGCGCGTTGATGGTGCCGGTGGTCGCGTCGGCGTAGCTCAGGCCGCGCGGGTCCGCGGTTTTGCCGGACCTGGTGGCCAGCGGGTTGACCAGCGCGTGGTAGCGGTTGACGAATTGGCTCGGGTCGGTGCCCAGCGGACAGCCCGGTGAGCGCGCGCAGTCGGTGGCGTAGTCGTTGAAAGCCGTTTGGAATCCGGCCATTTGGTTGACGTTCTCGTCGATCGGCCCGACGGTCGGGTCGATGGCGCCGTCGAGCACCATCGCGCGCACGTGGTTGCTGAACTTCTCCAAATAGGCGGTGCCCAACTCGGTGCCGTAGCTGTAGCCCAGGTAGTTGATCTGGTCGTCGCCCAGCGTCTGGCGCACCAGGTCCATGTCGCGCGCGACCGAGGCGGTGCCGGTGTTGGCCAGAAACGCCGCGCCCATCCGGTTGACGCACTGCTGGGCCAGCTGCCGGTAGAGCTGCTCGATATGCGCGACCCCGCCGGGGCTGTAGTCGACCATCGGCTCGCGCCGGTAGGCGTCGAACTCGGCGTCGGTGCGGCAGCGCAGCGCGGGCGTCGAGTGGCCGACACCCCTGGGGTCGAAGCCGACCAGATCGAAGTTGCGCCTGATCGGAGAGTTCGCCAAATCCGGGGCCATCGCGGCCACCATGTCGACCGCCGAGCCGCCGGGACCGCCGGGGTTGACCAGCAGCGAGCCGACCCGCTGCCCCGACGCCGGGACCCGGATCACCGCCAGCTTGGCCTGCGCCCCCGCGGGATTGTTGTAGTCGATCGGCACCGACACGGTGGTGCACTGCGCGGTCGGGATTTCGCTTGTGTCACTGACGAATTGGCCACAGCTCCCCCACCCCTGCGGCACCGCGGCCGAGGGCGGGTTCGGGCCCGGCGTCTGCCCGGCACCGGGTTCGGGGGTGGCCGCGGCCACCGGCAGCGCGACGACGAAGGTGCCACCGAGCAGCAGCCCGAATGAAAACAGCGCCGAGCTCAAGGATCTCAGGCGCGACATGGCTGTCATCGTTGCAGCCGCGGGTACCCGTCACAGCGCGAAACGATTACGCCTTGGTCTCGGCTCTCAAGTGGCTCGCGCCCTCGCCGAGCGTGCACTCACGGCGCAGAATCGACGAAAACCTCGCCGTGAGTGCACGTTCGGCGGCAGCGTCGCCGGGTGGCTAGCACTTGGCGCCGCTCGGCGGGATGGAACCACCGACCAGATACGCCGTCACGTAGTTGTCGATGCAGCCGTCGCCCTGGAACACCACCGTGTGCTGGGTGCCGTCGTAGGTGAGCAGCGAGCTGCGCAGCTCGTTGGCGAGGTCGACGCCGGCCTTGTACGGGGTGGCCGGGTCATGGGTTGTCGACACCACCACCGTGGGCGCCAGGCCGGGCGCGGAAATGGTGTGCGGCTTGCTGGTCGGCGGCACCGGCCAGAACGCGCAGGTACCCAGCGGCGCGTTGCCGGTGAACTGCCCGTAGCTCATGAACGGGGCGACCTCACGGGAGCGGCGGTCTTCGTCAATCACCTTGGCGCGGTCGGTGATTGGCGGCTGGTCCACGCAGTTGACCGCCACCCGCGCGTCGGTGGCATTGCTGTAGTGGCCGTGCGAGTCGCGGCGCATGTACATGTCGGCCAGGGCGAGCAGGGTGTCGCCGTGGTGGTCGACGAGCTCGGCCAGCCCGTCGGTCAGGTGATGCCACAGGTTCGGCGAATACAGCGCCATGATCGTCCCGATGATCGCGTCGCTGTAGCTCAGGCCGCGCGGGTCGTTGGTCGGGACGGGGCGGCCCACCATCGGGTTGTTCGGATCGACCATCGGGTCGACCAGGCTGTGGTAGACGTCAACGGCTTTGGCCGGATCGGTGCCCAGCGGGCAGGTCGGCTGCTTGGCGCATTCGGCGGCGTAGTCGTTGAACGCGTCCTGGAATCCCTTGGCCTGGCGCAGGTCCGCCTCGATCTGGTCGGCGTTGGGGTCGACGGCACCGTCGAGGATCATCGCCCGCACGTTGTGCGGGAAGGCCTCGGCGTACGCCGAGCCGATCCGGGTGCCGTAGGAGTAGCCGAGATAGGTCAGCTTCTCGTCACCGAGCGCCGCGCGGATGGCATCGAGATCGCGTGCGACGTTGACGGTCCCGACGTTGGCCAGGAAACCCTTGCCCATCTTGTCGATGCAGCGGCCGACGAACTGCTTGGTCTCGTCTTCCATGTGGGCCACACCCGCCGGGCTGTAGTCGACGTTGGGCTCGGTGCGCAGCCGGTCGTTGTCGGCGTCGGAGTTGCACCAGACCGCCGGGCGCGACGCCCCCACCCCGCGGGGGTCGAAGCCGACCAGGTCGAAGCGTTCGCGAACCTTCTTGGGCAACGACTGCACGACACCCAGCGCCGCCTCGATACCGGACTCCCCCGGTCCGCCGGGGTTGATCACCAGCGAGCCGATCTTGTCCCCGGTCGCGGGGAAACGAATCATCGCCAGCGTCGCCACGTCGCCGTCGAGGTGGTCGTAGTCGACCGGCACGGCCAGTTTGCCGCACAGCGCGCCGGCCGGAAGTTTGACCTTCGGGTTCGCCGCCCGGCACGGCGTCCACTCCACGGCCTGACCCAGCTTCGGCCCGGACATGACGGCGCGTCCCACCACCACACGGACACAGCCGGCCAGCAGCAGCGCGACGGCAGCCATCGACGTCCAGATCAGCAGCGTGCGCGCGATCTTGGCGCGGCGAGACAGGCCCATGCCCACCTATGCTGCCAGAGGAAACCTGAGATCCGGATGAGCGGCACCGCCGCCGGAGCTACCGCGCGAGCGCAAGCAGCTCTTCGAGCCCCACCGCGAACTCGTCGGCAATCTCCCACAGGTCCGGCACCAGATCCGGACAGGCGACCAGCCCGACGTCGAGTTTGCCCTGCAGCGACATCGCGGTGATGTTGAGTCCCGAGCCGTGAAAAATCGGCCCCAACGGATACATCGATTTGACCTCGCAGCCCAGCAGGTACAGCGGAACCTGCGGCCCGGGCACGTTCGAGACGACCAAATTGTGCACCGGCATGCTGTCGGTGAACCGGGTTCTGGCATACAACCGCATCGCAATACCGAAAACCGCCGGCGCGGCGAATTGCGACCAATCCTGCAGCAGTGATGCGCCGATAGCTGAACTGTGTTCTTTGGCAATCGAATTCGCCTCGGCGATGGCTTTCAGGCGTTCCACGGGATCGTCGATCTGGGTATGCAAACAGGAAAACATCGCCGATACCTGATTGCGGCCGGGCCGGTCGGATTTGCCGTGCACCGAAACCGGGACCGAAGCCACCAGCGACGACTTCGGCAATTCGTTTCGGTCGGTCAGGTATTGGCGCAGCACACCGGAAACCAAGGCCATCACGACGTCGTTGACTTTGACGTCGAAATGGTTCTTCACCGTTTTGATGTCGCCGAGATCCAATTCGGCATAAGCGACGTTGCGGCGGTCGCTGATTCTGGCGTTGAAGACGGTCCGCGGCGCCGCGAAGGGACGGGCCATGGTCAGACCGTCGCGCGCCCGTCGCACGGTGGCGAGCACCGACGAGACGGTGTCGGGCACCACGTTGGCCAGGTGCAGCGGCCGGGTCGCGAAGCGGACCAGCCCGCCCGCCGCGATCTGCCAACCATGGGCTCCGCCGACGCCCTCGGCCGGCTCCGGCGGCGGGGCGTCGGGCTCGGTCGCGCACAACTGCGACATCAGGCTCGCGCCGGTCACCCCGTCGACTCCGGCGTGGTGCACCTTGGTCATCACCGCCAACCGCCCGTCCCGGTGGCAGTCCGTGCCGGCCACGCCCTCGATGACCCACATCTCCCACAGCGGCCGGCCACGATCCAACGGTGTCTCGGCGATGTGGCCGCAGATCTCGGAAAGCTCGGTCCGCCCGCCCGGTGCCGGCACCGCGATGCGGTGCAGGTGACGGATGATATCGAATTTCTCGTCGTCCACCCAGACCGGGTGGTCGAGGTTCAGCGGACTGTTGGCCAGCTTCTCGCGGAACGCCGGGATCGCCTTGATGCGCAGCGCCAGGGCGTCGCGCAGCCGGTCAAAGGCGTAACCGCCCGGCACCGTCGACGTGTCCAGTTCGATGATCGAGCACACATGCAGGGGCTGCGACGACGTCTCGAGATACAGGAAGCTGGCGTCCAGTCCACTCAGCCGCTGCATGCGCAGCATGGTATGTCTCACACTGCCGCGGCGGTGCAACTGCGCAAAAGAAATGGCAGAATCAAGTAGTCAAACGAACCCGGGGACCAGTCAGGATTGACCCTGCAGGCCACGAGGATCGAACCGACCACCACTAGGGACAATGATGTCTGAGCACAACGTTTACGGTGCCAACTCGCCTGCGCAGCCCGAAAAGCCGCGGCCCAAGATTCGCACCCATCACCTGCAGAAGATGAAGGCCGAGGGCCACAAGTGGGCCATGTTGACGGCCTACGACTATTCGACAGCCCGCGTTTTCGACGAGGCCGGCATCCCGGTCCTGCTGGTCGGCGACTCGGCGGCCAACGTGGTGTACGGCTACGACACCACCGTGCCCGTCTCGATCGACGAATTGATTCCGCTGGTGCGCGGCGTGGTGCGGGGTGCCCCGCACGCGCTGGTCGTCGCCGACCTGCCGTTTGGGAGCTACGAGGCCGGACCGGCCGCCGCGCTGGCCGCCGCCACCCGCTTCATGAAGGAGGGCGGCGCGCACGCGGTCAAGCTCGAGGGCGGCGAGCGGGTCGCCGAGCAGATCGCCTGCCTGACCGCCGCCGGCATCCCGGTGATGGCGCACATCGGGTTCACCCCGCAAAGCGTGAACGGCCTGGGCGGATTTCGGGTGCAGGGCCGCGGTGACGCGGCGGAGCAGACCGTGCACGACGCGATCGCCGTCGCCGAGGCCGGTGCGTTCGCCGTCGTGATGGAGATGGTGCCCGCCGAGCTGGCCACCCAGATCACCGGCAAGCTGACCATCCCCACGGTCGGGATCGGGGCCGGACCGAACTGCGACGGCCAGGTCCTGGTCTGGCAGGACATGGCCGGCATGAGCAGCGGCAAGGCCGCCCGCTTCGTCAAGCGGTTCGCCGACATCGGCGGGGAATTGCGCCGGGCCGCAACGCAATATGCGCAAGAGGTGGCCGGCGGGACCTTCCCCGCCGAAGAGCACTGCTTCTAGATTCACCCCGGCGAAGTCCTCACCGCACGCTGCACGCCTGGTCGGCGGCGTTACCGCTGTCACCGCCCAACCGCTGAAAAGCGTTGCGCTACAGCGCTGTACGATTGCCCGCAGAGACCAACCGAACTCTGACGAGCAGGGGTGGACCACATCAACCGGGGGAATCGCGGTGACTCCGTGCACCGTCGAGCGGTGTTGGCGTTGCCGCTGCTGGTGGCAGGAGGCATGGCTTTGGCCCAGACGCCACGCGCGTCCGCCCAACCGCCCCGCACCTCGCCGCAGGCGGCCCGGTGGTCACCCGAGCGCGCCAACCGCTGGTATCAGGCGCAGGGCTGGCCGGTCGGTGCCAACTACATCACCTCCAACGCCATCAACCAGCTGGAGATGTTCCAGCGCGAAACCTTCGACCCCCGGCGCATCGACACCGAACTGGGCTGGGCGCGAACCAACGGGTTCAACGCGATACGGGTGTTCCTGCACGATCAGCTATGGGCGCAGGATTACCGCGGGTTTCAGGGGCGCCTCGCCCAATTCGTCGACATCGCGGCACGGCACGGCATCAAGCCGCTGTTCGTCCTGTTCGATTCGTGCTGGGATCCCTTCCCCCAGGCGGGCCCGCAGCGCGCGCCCCGGCCGGGAATCCACAACTCCGGCTGGGTGCAGAGCCCGGGGGCGGCGCGCCTCGACGATCCCGGCTACCTGCACACCATGCGCGGCTATGTCACCGGGGTGCTGACGCAGTTCCGCAGCGACGACCGCGTCCTGGGTTGGGACCTGTGGAACGAGCCGGACAACCCGGCCGATGCCTACGCCAAGGTCGAGCGGAAAGACAAGGTGGATCTGGTCGCCCGGCTACTTCCGCAGGTGTTCGAGTGGGCGCGGCTGGTCGATCCCTGCCAGCCGTTGACCAGCGGCGTCTGGCACGGCGAGTGGGCCGACCCGGGTCGCCGCAGCGTCATCAGCGGCATCCAGCTCGACAACTCCGACGTCATCACCTTTCACTCCTACGCCGCGCCGGCGGAGTTCGAGAGCCGCATCGCCGAACTCGTACCGCAGGGCCGGCCCATCCTGTGCACCGAGTACATGGCCCGGCCGTTGGGCAGCACGGTCCAAGACATCCTGCCCATCGCCAAGCGCGCAGGCGTCGGCGCGTTCAACTGGGGACTGGTCGCCGGCAAGACGCAGACCTACTTCCCCTGGGATTCCTGGGACCAGCCGAACCCGGACCCGGCGATGCCGCAGGAGTGGTTTCACGACCTGCTCGGCCCGGACGGGCGGCCATTCCGCGACACCGAGATCCAGACGATCCTCGAGTGCGGCGACCTGGCGATGCACCTGCAGCCGCCGCCACCACCGCCGGCGGGCTGACGGCGCTCGGTCAGCGGCACCGATTCTGAAAGTCGGTCAACGGCTGGCGGATGCCCTCGAGGTCGGCGTGGGTCTGCGGGTTGGCGTCCATGTACTGCTTCAGCTGCGCCCGCATGTCGTCGCGCGGCTGCCCCTTCAAACTGGTGAAGTACGCGTTGACGTCCGGGTGGGCGAACAGATACCCCGACGTCGCCGCGGCGACGCCCGACGACACCTGGGCAAGGTCGGCCGCCGTGCAATTCGGTTGCGACGAGGGCGCCGGTTCGGGATCGTCCGCCGGCCAATCCGCGGCGGCCGAACCGGCCGTCGCGAAAAGCATCGCCACGCTCACCGCGCCGGCCGCTATTGCGCCGGACGCGACCCGGGCCGCCGGGCGAACAAAAGACACCATGGAAACGCTCCTTCGTCTTCGCGTCCGCAGGCGCGGCCGTTCGTACCGCAAACCATAAGGGGTTTTCTCGCCGCGCATGCGCGAATTCGGGCCGCATGGAAATGCGGATCCATTCCTCGATCTCGGCCCGCCCGCCGCGCTACGACGGCACAATGGTTCCAGGGTGGCTGGAAAGGAGACCGCAGATGAATCGGCGCCGCTGGTTTGCCGCGTTGCTGGCGTTCTCGGGCTTGGCCGGGATTCCCACCATTGTTGGTCCGGCCCATTCCGCCGATCGGGTGCAGGCGACGGTGTGCGTGGGCGCGGGCCGGCGCATTTCGGTGAGCGGGTGCACCAACATCGCCGACAACATTCAACGCTATGTCCCGCCGCCGGCGGTGTATGCGCCGCTGCCCGAAGACGACACGACGGCCCCTCCTCCGCCGCCGCCGTAAGCCGCGGCCGCCGCCGGCCGATCCGCGGCGGCCTCGTCTTTTCGGTATGGCAGGCTATGGGTGCCCTACGCGCCCGCCCCGCCTTCAGTGGAGCCGAAGATGCCTGCAAAAGCGCCGCAGACCTCGCGTCATCTCGAGGTCGAGCGCAAGTTCGACGTGGTCGAGTCCACCGTGTCGCCCTCGTTCGAAGGGATCGCCGCGGTGGCGCACGTCGAGAAGTCGCCGATGCAAACCCTCGATGCGACGTACTTCGACACGCCCCTACACGACTTGGCGCGCAACAAGATAACGCTGCGCCGCCGCACCGGCGGCACCGATGCCGGATGGCACCTGAAGCTGCCTTCCGGGCCCGACGCCCGCACCGAGGTGCGCACACCGCTGGACGCCTCCGGCGCAAACCACAGCGTGCCCGACGAGCTGACCGACGTGGTGTTGGCGATCGTCCGCGACCGGCCGCTGCAGCCGGTCGCGCGCATCACCACCCGCCGGGAGAGCCAGGTGCTGTACGACGCCGCGGGCACCGCGCTGGCCGAGTTCAGCAACGACCATGTCGTCGCGTGGTCGACGCGGGACTCCGACGACGCCGACGCACCGACCGAGCAGGAATGGCGCGAGTGGGAGCTGGAGCTGCTGGAGGCCGGCGGGCTGTCCAGCGGCACGGCCGGCGTCGAGTTGCTGAACCGGTTGAGCAATCGGCTGCTGGACGCCGGCGCCGCACCGGCGGGTCACGGCTCCAAGCTGGCGCGGGTGCTGGGCACCACGCCGGCGGCCGACGGCGCTGCGCCGCCGGAAGATCCGCTGCAGCGCGCGATCGCCGAGCAGGTGCGCGAGCTCCTGGTGTGGGACCGCGCGGTGCGCGCCGACGCCTACGACTCCATCCACCAGATGCGGGTGACGACCCGCAAGTTGCGCAGCCTGCTGCGGGACTACCAGGAGTCATTCGGGCTGCCCGACGACGGCTGGGTGCTCGACGAGTTGCGTGAGCTCGCCGGGATCCTGGGGGTGGCGCGCGACGCCGAGGTGCTCGCCGAGCGATACGAACGCGACTTGGACTCGCTCGCACCGGAATTGGTGCGCGGGCCGGTGCGCGAACGTCTGGTCGGGGGTGCGCAGCGGCGCTACCAGACCGGGCTGCGCCGGTCCCTGATCGCGATGCGCTCGCAGCGATACTTCCGCCTGCTCGACTCCCTCGACCTGATAGCGGCCGAGATCCCCGGCGCGGCCACCGCCGAGGCACCGGCGCCGGTGACCATCGACGCCGCCTACAAGAAGGTCCGCAAGGCCCAGAAGGCCGCCGCCCAGGTGGACCGCGAGCACCCGGACGACCAACACCAACGCGACGAGGCGATACATCGGATCCGCAAGCGCGCCAAGCGACTTCGCTACACCGCCTCGGCGACCGGCGCGGCCGGGGTGTCCGAACAGGCCAAGGCGGTCCAGTCGCTGCTGGGCGATCATCAAGACAGCGTCGTCAGCCGCGAGCACCTGCGTCAGGAAGCCGAAGCCGCGCACGCCGCCGGCGAGGACACCTTCACCTACGGCCTGTTGTACCAGCGGGAGGCCGACCTGGCCGATCGGTGCCGCGACAAGCTCGACGACACGCTGCGCAAACTCGCCAAAGCGGTGCGCAAAGCGGGGCATTAGCTGCCGAGCAGACGTAAAAGCACCCATCTTGACGCCAAAATGGGTGCTTTTACGTCTGGTCACCAATGGGCGGGCGGACGAGTTGGCCTGTAAGCCGGATTCTGTTCCGCGCGGCCGCGCATAGGCAACGGCGGCGCGGCGGCGACCATCCATCTGGACACACCGTCACCGGGTGCCTCGAGCGGCCTACCCGCAGGCTCGGGCGAGCAGCCCTCGAACGCCTGCGCGGCCACACCTTGGGTGCGGCCTTCTTGGCCTTGCTTCGGGTGGGGTTTGCCGAGCCACCCCGGTCACCCGGGATGCTGGTGCGCTCTTACCGCACCGTTTCACCCTTACCACCCGTGGGTGGCGGTCTGTTTTCTGTGGCACTTTCCCGCGAGTCACCTCGGATTGCCGTTAGCAATCACCCTGCTCTGTGAAGTCCGGACTTTCCTCGAACCGCCTTGCGACGGTCCGCGGCCGCCCGGCCAACTCGTCCGCGACGAACCACGGTACTACCTGCACCCATGCCGGGGCCAGCAACCACGGCTCGCGCGGCTCTATCGTGGACCTGATGGGCCGATGGAACAAGCGCGTGGACTCCGGCGATTGGCTTGGGATCGCTGCGGAGGTCGACGAGTACGGCGGGGCGCTGCTGCCGCGGCTGATCACGCCTACCGAAGCGGCCCGCCTGCGCGCGCTTTACGCCGACGACGGCCTGTTCCGGTCGACCATCGACATGGCGCCCAAACGCTATGGCGCCGGGCAGTACCGCTATTTTCATGCGCCCTACCCCGAACCCATCGAGGCGCTCAAGCAGGCCCTCTACCCCCGGCTGCTGCCGATCGCGCGCGAGTGGTGGGCCAAGCTCGGCCGGGACGCGCCGTGGCCGGACAGCCTCGACGATTGGCTGGCGGCCTGCCACGCCGCCGGCCAGCGCAGGTCCACCGCCCTGATGCTGAAATACGGTGCGGGTGACTGGAATGCGCTGCATCGAGACCTGTATGGTGACTTGGTTTTTCCGCTCCAGGTCGTCATCAACCTGAGCAACCCGGACACCGACTACACCGGCGGCGAATTCCTGCTCGTCGAGCAACGGCTGCGGGCCCAATCCCGTGGCATGGCAACACAATTGCCGCAGGGGCACGGGTATGTCTTCACCACCCGGGAACGGCCGGTGCCCTCGGCGCGGGGTTGGTCCGCGGCGCCGGTGCGCCACGGGGTCTCGGTGGTTCGCTCCGGTGAGCGCTATGCGATGGGACTGATCTTTCACGACGCGGCGTAACAGGCCTACCCGGTTCGTCGCAGGACCATCACGTTGTCGGCCATCGTTCCGAGTTCCCCGTTCGGGCCGACCATTTCGCGCTCGACGGCCTCGGTTCGCAGCCGCGTCCACCGCGGCGCGTTGAGATCCAGCGACCCGAGGACCTCCTCGATCCCGGCGAAGTGGTGATCGTGATGCTCCGCCCATGGCGGTGGCGCGCCGTGGTCGACGATCAACAGCACGCCACCGCGATTCACCCGCTCGGCGGCCCGCTGCAACACCCCGTCGCGTTCCAGCCGGGCCGGCGAGTGCAGATATTGGGCGGACACCAGGTCGAAGGTCCCGTCTGGGAAGCTCTCGTTGAGATCATGACGCTGAAAGTCGATGCGCGCGAGCAGATTCCGGGCCGACGCGGCCTCGGTCGCCCGGCGCAGCGCGGTGGCCGAGACGTCCACGGCCACCACCTGCCAGCCGCGCTCGGCCAGCCACAGGGCGTCGGCCCCTTCCCCGCAGCCCAGGTCGAGCGCCCGGCCCACCGGCAGGTCGGCGGTCACCTCGGCCAGGCGGGGATTGACCCGTCCGCTCCACACCCGCTCCGCCGAGCGGTAGCGCTCCTCCCAAAACTGCACAGCATCATCAGGTTTGCACGAATTCTCCATACCGCGAGCTTGCCTACCCCGTGCCTCATTTGCCAAGCTGAATTGCCATGCAGGCAAAAACCACCCCCGACATCGACCTCCTGGTGCGCCAGCGGCTCCGGGAACTGCGCGCGCAACGCGGCCTGACGCTGCAGGAGGTCGGCGAGCGGGCCGGGATCGACGTCTCGACGCTGAGCCGCCTCGAATCCGGGAAACGTCGGCTGGCTTTGGATCACCTGCCCCGGCTGGCCCGGGCCCTGTCGGTCAGCACCGACGAACTGTTGCAGGCGCCGCCGGCTCCCGACCCGCGGGTGCGCGGCGCCGCGCGCACTCACCACGGCGTCACCTATTGGCCGCTGACCCGGCAGGGCCCCGCCGGCGGCCTGCACGCGTTCAAGGTCCGGGTCAGCGCGCGGCGCCGCGCACCCGCGGGTCGGGAGCCGGCGGCGCCTGCAACAGTTCGTCGGTGCTGACCGACAGGGCCC
>NZ_LZMG01000062.1:0-20065 GCF_001673615.1 Mycobacterium sp. 1245499.0 | reverse complement strand
AGCAGAAGCTAGACGCGCTGTCGGACACCGAGCTGCTCGACTTCACCATCCTGGCAAAGGTTTTCGGGTATCCGACCCCCACCGCCGCGGTGCAGCCCCCGCCGGTGCTCAAAGAGGGCGACGACTGCCCCGACTCGACGCTGGCGGTCAAGGGCCTGACCAACGCGCCCCAGTACTTCATCGGTGACCAGCCGAAGTTCACCATGGTCGTCACCAACATCGGACTGGTGGCCTGCAAGCGCGACGTCGGCGCCGCGGTGCTGGCGGCCTACGTCTACTCGCTGGACAACAAGCGGCTGTGGTCGAACCTGGACTGCGCGCCGTCCAACGAGACGCTGATCAAGACCTTCACCCCGGGCGAGCAGGTGACCACCGCGGTGACGTGGACGGGCATGGGCTCGGCGCCGCACTGCCCGCTGCCGCGGCCGGCGATCGGTCCGGGCACCTACAACCTGGTCGTGCAGCTCGGCAACCTGCGCTCGATGCCGGTGCCGTTCATCATGAACCAGCCGCCACCGCCGCCGGGCCCGGTGCCCGGACCGGGTCAGCCGGGCGCGGTGCCGCAGCCCGAGGCGCCGCCGATGGCCCCGCCGGCCGGCTGAGGCCGATCACGCACCTAGCATTCACCTAGTTCAGCGAGTCGGTGATCGTCGACTCCGCCAGCTGCGACAGTCCTTCCCGCACATGGCGGGCCCACATCGCGCCGATGCCGTCGACCGATTGCAGGTCGGTGGCGCTGGCTTTGTCGGCGTTGGCGGGCTTGGCTCCCGCGCTGTTTCCCATGAAGGCGATGACGACGGCGGCCACGATCCCGATCACGACGACCGCGATACCAATGGCCAGGCCTCTGCGCCGCCAGTAGATCTCGGTGGGTAGCGGGCCACGCGGTTCCAGATCGAGCACGTTCGCAGCGTAGGCCCAGGTCACGTCGATTCGGCTGACCCGCCTCGGCGTGTCGCCAGGTTTGCTGGCCGACCGCCGTGTAGTAGCGGCCCGCCACCGGGGTGGCGCGGGCCGTATCCGCCGCTGGTTACTCGCCCAGGTCGCCGGCGTGGTCGGACAGCTCGGCCCGGCCGTCGGCGAGCTGATAGGTCACGCCGGCGATCGCCAGCGTGCCCGCGGCCAACCGCTCGGCGATGATCGTCGAGCGGGCCGCCAGCTGCGCGACGGTTTCGGCGACGTGCCGCTTCTCGAACTCGTCGACGCTGCTCAGGCCGTCGCGCCGGCCGACCAGGATGGACGGGGCCACCCGTTCCACCACGTCGCGCACGAAACCGCCGGGCACCGCGCCGTCATCGATCGCCCCCACGGCCGCCTTGACTGCGCCGCAGCCGGAATGGCCGACGACGACGACGAGCGGAACGTCGAGCACCGCGACGGCGTACTCGATGGAGCCCAATACCGCCGTGTCGATCGCCTGCCCGGCGGTGCGAACCACGAAGATGTCGCCCAGTCCCTGGTCGAAGAGCAGCTCGGCGGCCACCCGGCTGTCCGCACAGGCGAACACGGCCGCGATCGGCTGCTGGCCGGAGGCCAGACTCGCGCGACGCTCGACGCTTTGGTTCGGATGCTCGGGGCGGCCGGCGACGAATCGCTCGTTACCCTCTTTGAGTGTTTTCCATGCTGTTGCCGGAGTGGTGTTGGGCATGGCACACATTGTGCTGTGCCGCGGTTGCCCGTGACTAGCCGACCTCCAATCCCGGCGAATGAACTTCTGGGGTGGTACGACATCGCGCGCCGCGATCTGCCGTGGCGCGAGCCGGGGGTGAGCGCCTGGCAGATTCTGGTCAGCGAATTCATGCTGCAGCAGACGCCGGTGGCGCGGGTGTTGCCGATCTGGACGGACTGGGTGCAACGCTGGCCCACCGCGTCGGCCACGGCCGCGGCCAGCGCGGCCGACGTGCTGCGCGCGTGGGGCAAGCTGGGCTACCCGCGGCGGGCCAAGCGGTTACACGAGTGCGCGATCGTGATCGCCCGCGACTACGGCGACGAGGTTCCCGAGGACGTCGAGACCTTGCTGACGCTGCCCGGTGTCGGCAGTTACACCGCCCGGGCGATCGCCTGCTTCGCCTACCAGCAGCCGGTTCCGGTGGTGGACACCAACGTTCGCCGGGTGGTGGCGCGGGTGGTGCACGGCCTGGCCGACGCGGGCGCGCCGTCCGCGACGCGCGACCACGCCGACGTGTCGGCGCTGCTGCCCGCCGACGCCACGGCACCGAGGTTCTCCGTGGCGCTGATGGAGCTGGGCGCGACGGTGTGTACGGCGCGCGCGCCGCGTTGCGGGCTGTGCCCGCTGGGCAGCTGCGGGTGGCGAAGCGCCGGTTATCCGCCCGCGCAGGGGCCGGCCCGTCGCGTCCAGACCTACGCCGGAACCGACCGCCAGGTCCGCGGTCGGTTGATGGATGTGTTGCGCGCCAACGATTCTCCGGTGACCCGAGCCGAGCTGGACGTGGCGTGGCTGACCGACACCGCGCAGCGCGACCGGGCGCTGTATTCGCTGCTGGCCGACGGGCTGGTGACGCAGACGCGCGACGGGCGCTTCGCCCTAGCCGGCGAGGAATGACTCGACGGCCTGGCGGTACAGCTGCGGCGCTTCGTCGTGGATCAGGTGACCGGCCTGCGGGGCCTTCAAATATGTTGCACCGCTTGATATTTCCGCCATCTCTTGCATCTGGCCCGGCGGGGTGACGGAGTTGCCGGCCTCGATGAGCAGCGCGGGGGCGCGCACCGCGCGCCACTGTGCCCAGTAGTCGCGGGTGCCCCATTCCGCGGCGATCTCGATCCAGCGCGCGGTGTGACCATGCAGCCGCCAACCGGTTTCGGTCCGATCGAAGGCCTCCAGGAAATACTGGCCTGCGACGGGGCCGAACTCGGCGAAAACCCGCTCGGCGGAATCGAATTCGACCGGGAGGGCATGCAGCCACGGTTCCCAGGGGCCGGTGGTGCGGCCGCGGAAGTCCGGCGCCATGTCCTCGAGCACCAGGGCGGACACCAGTTCCGGGTGTTCGGCGGCCAAACACCACGAGTGCAGGGCGCCCATCGAATGCCCGACCATCCGCACCGGGCCGGCCAGCGTGCTCACCGCGTCGGCCAGATCGGCCACGAACCGTTCGGTGCTGATCGGGTGCGGATCGTCGACGTCGCGGCCCCGGTGCCACAACGCGTCGTAGGTGTAGACGGTGCCCAGCCCGGTCAGCCACGGCAGCTGGCGCGGCCAGGTGGTTCCCCGTCCCATCAGGCCGTGCACCAGCACCAGCGGGTCGCCCTCTCCCCCGTGGCAAGTCAACAGATCGCTGGGCATAGCACCATCTTGCGTGCACCGCCCAGGGCCCCGGCACCGGGATGGGCGGGGTAGCCTAGCGGCATGTCGCCAGTGGTGAAGATCAACGCAATCGAAGTACCCGCCGACGCCGGCCCGGAGCTGGAGAAGCGGTTCGCCCACCGGGCGCACGCCGTCGACAACCAGCCCGGCTTCCTCGGCTTTCAGCTGCTCCGCCCGATCAAGGGCGAGAACCGCTACTTCGTGGTGACCCAGTGGGAGTCCGAAGAGGCATTCCAGGCCTGGGCGCAGGGGCCCGCCATCGAAGCGCACTCCGGGGAGCGGGCGAAGCCGGTGGCCACCGGGGCCTCGCTGCTGGAATTCGAGGTTGTGATGGACGTTGCCGGCAACAAGCAGGCTGGCTAGCGGCTTATCGGCGCGGCGCCGCGCATTGACGGCGAGCGCGGCCGCCGCACTGGTAGTGACACTGGCGCCCGGTTGCGCCCCCAATCCGTCCCCGCAGGCCAACGCGGCCAATCCGGGGCGGCAGATCGACACCCGGACCCCACCCGGCGTCCGGGCCCAGCAGACGCTGGACATGCTCAACTCCGACTGGCCCATCGGCCCGGTCGGGGTCGGCACCCTCGCCGCACCCGACAAGGTCGAGTCGGTGGAGACCACCATGGAGGCGCTGTGGTGGGACCGTCCGTTCACCCTCGACGGCGTCGACCTGGGCGCGAGCGTGGCGACCCTGCACCTGACGTCGTCCTACGGTGCCCGGCAAGACATCCGGATCCACACCGACGACGGCGGTTATGTGGATCATTTCGACCTCGACACCCAGGCACCGACCATCAACTCGTGGCACGACATCGACGCGGTGCTGAGCAAGACCGGTGCGCGCTACTCCTATCAGGTCGCCAAGGTCGACGACGGGCGCTGCGAGCCGGTGGCGGGCACCAACACGCACCAATCTTTGCCGCTGGCATCCATTTTCAAGCTCTACGTGTTGCACGCGCTGGCGGGCGCGATCAAGGACGGCACGGTGTCCTGGGACGACCAGTTGACCGTGACCGAAAAGAGCCGGGCCGTGGGCTCGTCGGGATTGGCATTGCCTGCCGGAGCGCATGTTTCGGTGCGCACCGCCGCCGAGAAGATGATCGCCACCAGTGACAACATGGCCACCGACTTGCTGATCGGGCGGCTGGGCACGCACGCGATCGAGCAAGCGCTCGCCACGGCCGGCCATCACGACCCGGCCAGCATGACCCCGTTCCCCACCATGTACGAGCTGTTCTCCGTCGGCTGGGGCAGGCCCGACCTGCGCAACCAGTGGGAGCACGGGTCGCCACAGGTCCGCGGTCAGCTGCTCGAGCAGGCGAATTCGACGCCGTATGACCCTGATCCGATGCGCGCGCACTCGCCGGCGTCCTCCTACGGCGCGGAGTGGTACGGCAACGCCGAGGACATCTGCCGGGTTCACGCGGCGCTGCAGGCCGACGCGGTCGGCAAGGCCGCACCGGTGCGCGAGATCCTGTCCGCGGTCGCGGGTATCCAGCTCGACCACAACGTCTGGCCGTACATCGGCGCGAAAGCCGGTGGCCTGCCGGGTGATTTGACGTTCAGCTGGTATGCCGTCGATAAGACGCAGCAGCCGTGGGTGGTGAGCTTCCAGCTGAACTGGCCGCGCGATCACGGGCCCACCGTGACCAGCTGGATGCTCAAGATCGCCAAACAGGCCTTCGCGTTGATCGCCCCGCGCTGACTCTCACAACCGCAGCGTCCAACGGCCGTCCCGGAAATGCATGACGATGCGCCCGGCCGGCGCCACGTCGATGCGCCAAAACGACGCCGGGTCGGCGTCCAACGCCGCCACGACCGCCGCGCGGATCACCGCCGGATGGGTCACCGCTACCGTCCGTAATGGGTTGGGGATCAACGACTCCAACCAGTGCGACATCCGCGAGATCAGGTCGGCGATCGATTCACCGCCGTGCGGCGCGGCGCCCGGCCGGCTCAGCCACACCTCGAGTTCGGTGGGCGGCACGGCCGCAAGCGCCGCGCCACGCCAGCGTCCGCAGTCGAGATCGGCCAACCGTGGCTCGGTTTCGGCGTGCAGCCCAAGCAGTTTCGCGGTCTGCCCGGTGCGCCGCTCGGGCGCGACCAGCTGCCGCGGCGCGGCGGCGACGAGGCCGCCCACCGCTTCGACCTCGCGGCGGCCGATCGCGTTCAGCGGCTCGTCGGCGGGAAAACGCTTGTCGGCCATGGCATCGGTCATGCCATGCGACACCAGGGTCAGCCGGAGCACGTCGGTCACGCCGCGATGCTCGGCTCCTGCTTCGTCCGCGCGCCGAGCAGGCGCCCGCTGATCGCCGCGAAGACCAGCCCGATTGCCGCCCACAACACCAGCTGGGTGGCCAGCGACAGCAGCCGGAACTCGTAGAGCACGTCGGCGGGAAATCCCGGATAGACGATGGTCCCCGCGGCGTCGCGCAGCGGATCGGGAGTCTCGTCCACGCTCGGCAGCGCCACCGCCGCCACGACGACGGCCACCAGATACGCCGCGGCCGCCAGCAGGCCGGCGTTCCACCCGCCGAACCGCGCGGCGAGGCGCCGCGCCAGCCATACGGCGCCGATCGCCAGCGCCACCGAAACCGCCACCATCACCAGGTACCAGCCGGTGCGCGCCCCGATGGTGTCGGCCTGTCCGACCGCCGGCGGATTCGGCGGATACTTCACGAACGGCACCAGGTACACCGCCCCGAACGCGCCGGCCGCCAGCAGCAGCGAAAGCGCTTGCGGCCGAGCGGTTTCCGTGCGCGCATAGACCACGCTGAACAGCACGGCGAACAGCGCGCCCATGGCGAGGCCGAAGATCAGCACACCGAAGCCGAGCCCGGGGCCCGACTGCACACCGCGGGTGAACAACTCGGCGCCGTGCTCGTGCACGCCGTGCGCATTCTCGGCGTCGGTGCGGCCGTCTTCAAAAGCGATTGCGCGGCCGATGACGGGCTCGGCGCACAGGCGGGCGAAGACGAACGCCAGCACCGCGCCGACGGCACCCGCCAGCAGACCGCCCGCGATCAGGCGTTTCTCCACGAGATCGGGTCAGTGGCAGGGGAAGCCGAGCAGGTGCCGCGCATCGTGCACGAACTCGTGCACGTGCGAGTCGCTGCCGAACAACGACACCGCCCCCTGGTCGACGCCGACGAAGTACAGCGCCAGCAGCGCGAGGAAGACGGTCGCCGCCAGCCAGAGCGCGGTGCTCGCCGCCGAAAGATCGATCGATCGGGTGCGGCTGCCGGTGAGCTGCGGGTGGGACACAATCGGCTCCTTCTGGGGATAACGCGTCCCCGCTGGGTGTGACGAGTCTCGGGTCTGACTGTGGACAGTGGCGCGACCGTTCTGGACTTTCACCAGATTCCGTGACACGTCGATGACAACGGTCAGTGTAGGGCGCAGCGAAAACGGGCGGTAGTCCGCGTAGGAGTTACCGCCCGTTTTCTGTTGACTGCTACTGCGCGTCCGGCCCCGGCTCCGCGGCGCTGTGCGCCCCCGCCTTGGCCAGGTCCGGCTCGGCCGGCGGCTTGCGGGTGCCGGTGAAGGTGAACTTTGCGTCCTCGCCGGCGCTTTCGCCGTCCCAGTCGTCGACGTCGACCGTGACGACCTGGCCCGGACCGACCTCCTCGAAGAGGATCTTCTCCGACAGCTGGTCCTCGATCTCGCGCTGGATGGTGCGCCGCAGCGGGCGGGCACCCAGCACCGGGTCGAAGCCGCGCTTGGCCAGCAACGCCTTGGCCTTGTCCGTCAGCTCGAGGGCCATGTCCTTGCTCTTGAGCTGGGTCGCGACGCGGTTGATCATCAGGTCGACCATCTTGATGATCTCGTCCTTGGTCAGCTGGTGGAAGACGATGATGTCGTCGATGCGGTTGAGGAACTCCGGGCGGAAGTGCTTCTTCAGCTCGTCGTTGACCTTCTGCTTCATCCGCTCATAGTTGTTCTCACCGCCACCCTGGGTGAAGCCGAGGCCCACCGGCTTGGAGATGTCGCCGGTGCCGAGGTTCGAGGTGAAGATCAGCACGGTGTTCTTGAAGTCGACCGTGCGGCCCTGACCGTCGGTGAGCCGGCCGTCCTCGAGGACCTGCAACAGGCTGTTGTAGATCTCCTGGTGGGCCTTCTCGATCTCGTCGAACAGCACCACCGAGAACGGCTTGCGCCGCACCTTCTCGGTGAGCTGGCCGCCCTCCTCGTAGCCGACGTATCCCGGCGGGGCGCCGAACAACCGCGACGCGGTGAACCGGTCGTGGAACTCACCCATGTCGATCTGGATGAGCGCGTCGTCGTCACCGAACAGGAAGTTGGCCAGTGCCTTGGACAGCTCGGTCTTACCGACACCGGACGGGCCGGCGAAGATGAACGAACCCGACGGGCGCTTGGGGTCTTTCAGCCCGGCCCGGGTGCGGCGGATCGCCTTGGAGACGGCCTTGACGGCGTCCTCCTGGCCGATGATCCGCTTGTGCAGCTCATCCTCCATGCGCAGCAGGCGGGTGGTCTCGGCCTCGGTGAGCTTGAACACCGGGATGCCGGTCCAGTTGCCCAGCACCTCGGCGATCTGCTCGTCGTCGACCTCGGCGACCACGTCGAGATCGCCCGAGCGCCACTGCTTTTCGCGCTCGGCGCGCTGGCCCACCAGTTGCTTCTCGCGGTCGCGCAGGCTCGCGGCCTTCTCGAAGTCCTGGGCGTCGATCGCCGATTCCTTCTCCCGGCGCGCCTCGGCGATCTTCTCGTCGAACTCGCGCAGGTCTGGCGGCGCGGTCATCCGGCGGATCCGCATCCGCGCCCCGGCCTCGTCGATCAGGTCGATCGCCTTGTCGGGCAGGAACCGGTCGTTGATGTACCGGTCAGCCAGGGTGGCCGCGGCCACCATCGCGCCGTCGGTGATCGACACCCGGTGATGCGCCTCGTAACGGTCACGCAGACCCTTGAGGATCTCGATGGTGTGCTCGACGGTCGGCTCGCCCACCTGCACGGGCTGGAAGCGGCGCTCCAGGGCGGCGTCCTTCTCGATGTACTTGCGGTACTCGTCGAGCGTGGTGGCACCGATGGTCTGCAGCTCGCCGCGGGCCAGCTTGGGCTTGAGGATGCTCGCGGCGTCGATCGCGCCCTCGGCGGCGCCGGCACCCACCAGGGTGTGCAGCTCGTCGATGAACAGGATGATGTCGCCGCGGGTGTTGATCTCCTTGAGCACCTTCTTCAGGCGCTCCTCGAAGTCACCGCGGTAGCGGCTGCCCGCCACCAGCGAACCCAGGTCGAGGGTGTAGAGCTGCTTGTCCTTCAGGGTCTCCGGGACCTGGCCGTGCACGATCGCCTGCGCCAAGCCCTCGACGACGGCGGTCTTACCGACGCCCGGCTCGCCGATCAGCACCGGGTTGTTCTTGGTGCGCCGGCTCAGCACCTGCATCACCCGCTCGATTTCCTTCTCGCGGCCGATGACCGGGTCGAGCTTGCCCTCCATCGCGGCGGCGGTCAGGTTGCGGCCGAACTGGTCGAGCACCAACGACGTGGACGGGCTGCCGGATTCGCCGCCGCGGCCACCGGTGCCGGCCTCCGCGGCTTCCTTGCCCTGGTAGCCGCTCAGCAGCTGGATCACCTGCTGGCGCACCCGGGTCAGTTCGGCGCCGAGCTTCACCAGCACCTGCGCGGCCACGCCCTCGCCCTCGCGGATCAGCCCCAGCAAAATGTGCTCGGTGCCGATGTAGTTGTGGCCGAGCTGCAGCGCCTCGCGCAGGCTGAGCTCCAGAACCTTCTTGGCGCGCGGGGTGAACGGGATGTGCCCGGACGGGGCCTGCTGGCCCTGGCCGATGATCTCCTCGACCTGGCTGCGGACGCCCTCGAGCGAGATGCCCAGCGACTCCAGCGACTTCGCCGCGACGCCTTCACCTTCATGGATCAAACCCAGCAGGATGTGCTCGGTGCCGATGTAGTTGTGGTTGAGCATCCGGGCTTCTTCTTGCGCCAAGACGACGACCCGCCGTGCTCGGTCGGTGAATCTTTCAAACATCGGGTTACCTGCTCTCCCTCAACATCGGTACAAACTAGTTAGCGGCCGTTCGAGCAATCCTGCCGGTCTCCTGTGGCCGGAATCGCGTACCTGCCTCCACTGTAATGGTCGGCTTGCCGGCGGGCCTAACCTTGCCGGCGCCTTCTTCGCTGCGGAGCCGCCCGGTCTTCCGGCGCCCTTTCCAGGGCCGATCTCACCTGCGACTGCCTGCGGCGTTGCGCGCCGTAACTGAAGAAACGTCGCGCACTTCCAATTCGTTTCCCAAGCCGCCCGACTATTGTTTCGCGCCCAGCGAAATGACAAACCGGCGCCCAGGCTCGAAGGCCCGGGCGCCGGTCGGTACGGCTGCTACGTCGCCGCGTGGAATGCGTCGATCACGTCGGCCGGGATGCGCCCGCGCGTCGACACGTTGTGCCCGTTGCGGCGAGCCCAGTCGCGGATGGCCGCGCTCTGCTCGCGGTCGATCGCGCCGCGCCCGCGGCCCGAGCCGGAACGCCCGCGCCGGCGGCCGCCGACGCGTCGGCCGGCCTCCACCCATTGCTTGAGATCGCCGCGCAGTTTCGCGGCATTCTTGGACGAAAGATCAATCTCGTAGGTCACCCCGTCAAGCCCGAATTCCACCGTTTCGTCGGCCGCGCCGGCACCGTCGAAATCATCGACCAAGGTGACGGTCACTTTTTTTGCCATTGGCTTACCCTCGCATTTCGTCCTGTGCGGATACTGAGCAGATTGGATCGGACCTCCCCGGTCACCAATCTGCCATAACAGCGAAGCATACTCAATCTGTACGGAAGCCGCACAGTTGAAACTTTGAACTACGACTGCGGCCGAACAATCGGGAACAAAACTGTCTCTCGAATTGACAGACCGGTCAATGTCATCAACAACCTGTCGATACCCATTCCCGTTCCCGTGCATGGGGGCATCGCGTACTCGAGTGCGGCGAGGAAATCCTCGTCGAGCACCATGGCTTCGTCGTCGCCCGCGGCGGCAGCACGCGCTTGCGCGGCGAACCTCTCGCGCTGCACGACCGGATCGTTCAGCTCGGAGTACCCGGTGGCCAACTCGACGCCACGCACATATAGGTCCCACTTCTCGGTGACGCCCGCGATGCTGCGGTGCTGGCGCGTCAAAGGCGTTGTCTCGACCGGGAAATCCCGCACAAACGTCGGGGCGACGAGGTCGTTGCCCACCGTGTGCTCCCAGAGTTCCTCGACGATTTTTCCGTGCCCGTAACCCCGGTCGCGGGGGATCTCGACGCCGAGCCGGTCGGCGATGCCGAGCAGTTCTTCGACGGAGGTCCCCGGCGTGATCTCGTCACCGAGTGCCGCGGACAACGACGGGTACATTTCTATGGAAGCCCATTCTCCGTCTATGTCGTAGACACTGCCGTCGGGCAGCGGGAGTTGTCGGGTTCCGATCGCCTCATCGGCCACCTCTTGAATAAGCTCGCGCGTCACTACTGCCGAATCGTCATAGGTGCCGTACGCCTGGTAGGTCTCCAGCATGGAGAATTCCGGAGAATGCGTTGAATCCGCACCTTCGTTTCTGAACACGCGATTAAGTTCGAAAACTCTGTCGAAACCGCCGACGACGCACCGCTTGAGGAACAGTTCCGGTGCGATCCTCAAGTAGAGATCGATGTCGAGCGCATTGGAATGCGTGATGAAGGGCCGCGCCGCCGCGCCACCGGCCAGCGTCTGCAACATTGGGGTTTCGACTTCGAGAAACCCGCGCCGGTCCAGCGCGTTGCGGATCGCGCGGATGACGGCGATCCGCTGCCGGGCCACCGTGCGGGCCTGCGGGCGCACGATCAGGTCGACGTAGCGCTGCCGTACCCGCGCCTCTTCGCTCATGTCCTTGTGCGCGACGGGCAGCGGACGCAACGACTTGGACGCCATCTGCCAGGAGTCGGCCAGCACGGACAATTCGCCGCGCCGTGAGCTGATCACGTTGCCGTGCACGTAGACGATGTCGCCCAGGTCGACGTCGGCCTTCCACGCGTCCAGGGATTGCCGGCCGACCTTGTCGAGGCTGATCATCACCTGCAGGCTGGTTCCGTCGCCCTCCTGCAGTGTGGCGAAGCACAGTTTGCCGGAGTTGCGGGCAAAGATCACCCGGCCGGCGACGCCGACGACGTCGTCGGTCGCGGTGTCCACCGGCAGGTCGGGGTGGGCGGCGCGGACTTGCGCCAGCGTGTGGGTGCGTTCGACGGCGACCGGGTAGGGGTCGTGGCCTTCGGCGAGCAGCCGAGCGCGCTTATCCCGGCGGATGCGGTACTGCTCGGGAATGTCTAGGTCGTCGGCACTCACGACGTGCCAGCTTAAAGGACCGGGCTTTGAGGGCGCGGTGACGTCAGCGTGCGGTCTTGAGCCGGCCGCGCTGGGCGTCGCGGTTGCGTTCGAAGATCAGCCGCAGGCCGTCCAGCGTCAGGTGCTTCTCGTAGTGGCTGACCGTCTGCAGTTCGGGCAGCAGCAGCGGCGCGGTATGGCCCGTGGCGACGATCGCGACGTCGTCGCCGGCAAAGCCCTCCACATCCTCGCGAATCCGCCCGACCAGACCGTCCACCAGCCCGGCGAACCCGAACACCGCACCGGCCTGCATGCACTCGACGGTGTTCTTGCCGACCACCGAACGGGGCCGGGTCAGCTCCACCCGGCGCAGCGCCGCCGAGCGGGCCGCGGCGGCGTCGGAGGACACCTGCAATCCGGGCGCGATCGCCCCACCGAGGAATTCGCCCTTGGCCGACACGACGTCCACACAGATCGAGGATCCGAAGTCGATGACGATGGCCGGGCTGTTGAAGCGATGAAAGGCGGCCAGGCAGTTGACGATTCGGTCGGCGCCGACTTCCTTTGGGTTGTCGACCAGCAGCGGGATGCCGGTACGCACCCCGGGTTCGATCAACACGTGGGGCACCGACGGCCAGTACTGGTCGAGCATCAGCCGCACCTCGTGCAGCACCGAGGGGACGGTCGACAGCGCCGCGGCTCCGGTGAGCCGTTCGGAGTCGTCGCCGATGAGTCCGTCGATCGTCAGCGCCAGTTCGTCGGCGGTGATCTCGGCTTCGGTGCGAATCCGCCACTGCTGCACGACCTTTGCGTGCTCTTTGGATCCCGAGATCAGCCCGACGACGGTGTGGGTGTTACGGACGTCGATCGCCAGCAGCACGGCTACCGCGCAACGATCCGGGGATCCAGCAGCTCGGCCGCGTCAGCGGGCACGAACGCCGGATCGTGGCCGAGGTCGATCGGCTTGTTGTCGGCGTCGACGAAGACGATCCGCGGCTGGTACACCCGCGCCTCGGCCTCTTCCATGGTGCCGTAAGCGATCAGAATAACCAGGTCGCCCGGGTGCACGAGATGCGCTGCGGCACCGTTGATTCCAATCACCCCGCTGCCGCGTTCGCCGGTGATCGCATAGGTGACCAGCCGGGCGCCGTTGTCGATGTCGACGATGGTCACCTGTTCGCCCTCAAGCAGGTCCGCGGCGTCCATCAGATCGGCGTCGATGGTCACCGAGCCGACGTAGTGCAGGTCGGCCTGCGTGACCGTGGCCCGGTGGATCTTCGACTTGAGCATCGTCCGTAGCATCAATTCCTCCAAGGTGATTGGGCGTAGTGTCCGTCCGGCCCAGCGGTGCCGGCGGGTGTTTCGATCTGCAGTTCGATGTTGTCCAACAGCCTGGTGGTGCCCAGCCGGGCCGCGACCAGCAGCCGGGCCGAGCCGTGGGCGGGCGCCGGGCCCAGGCCGGCGTCGCGCAGCTCCAGGTAGTCGACGGTGAGGTCGGGCACGGCGTCGAGCACCGCGCGGGCCGCGGCCAGTGCGGCCGCACCGCCGTGGTGCGCGGCGTGCGCACCGGCGGTCAGCGCCGCCGAAAGCGTCACGGCCAGTTCGCGTTGGGTGGGGTTTAGGTAGCGGTTGCGCGACGACATCGCCAGGCCGTCGGACTCCCGGACCGTCGGCACCCCCACGACCTGCGTGTCGATGTTGAGGTCGGCGACCATCTGGCGGATCATCACCAGCTGCTGATAGTCCTTCTCGCCGAAGAAGATCCGGTCCGGGCGCACGATCTGCAGCAGCTTGCACACCACGGTCAGCACGCCCGCGAAATGGGTGGGCCGTGCCCCGCCCTCGAGCTCGGCGGCCAGCGGTCCGGGCTGCACGGTGGTGCGTAGCCCATCGGGATACATCGCGGCGGCCGTTGGGGCGAAGACGATTTCGACGCCCTCGGCACGCAGTAGGGCGACGTCGTCATCCAGGGTCCGCGGGTAGGCGTCGAGGTCCTCGCCGGCGCCGAACTGCAGCGGGTTGACGAAGATCGATACGACCACCACCGCACCGGGCACCCGTTTGGCCGCGCGCACCAATGCCAGGTGCCCGTCGTGCAGCGCGCCCATGGTGGGCACCAGCATGACCCGGCGCCCGGTGTGGCGCAGGGCCCGGCTGACCTCGGTGACATCGCGCGGGGCGGAATAGACGTTGAGTTCACCCGCCGTGAAGGCGGGCGGCCTGCCGGGGCTCATGGCGAGAGCACCTCCACGACGTCGCGGGGGGCGTGCGCGCGCTGGGCGGTCCGCAGGGCGTTCACCCGGTAGGCCTGCGCCAGTTCCGGGGAGACCTCGGTCAGCGCGGCCAGATGCCCGGCGACCGCGGCCGCGTCGCCACGGGCGACCGGGCCGGTCAGCGCGGCCTGCCCGCGCTGCAGGGTGTTCTCCAGCGCGGCCCGGGCCAGCGGCCCGATGATGCGTTCGGCGATGCCGCCCGGCTGGTCGTCGACCGTCTGTTGGCCGAGCAGTTCACTGCCGCGCAGGGCGGCGCGCAGCGCGTCGAGCGCGTCGGCGACCACGGTCACGATGTGGTTGCCGGCATGGGCCAGCGCGGCGTGGTACAGAACGCGCGCATCCTCGGCCACGCAGAACGGTTCCCCGCCCATCTCCAGGACCAGCGATTGCCCGATCGCGTAGCCGACCTCGTCGGCCGCGGTGACGCCGAAGCAGGAATCCGCCAGCCGGCTGATGTCCTCGTCGGAGCCGGTGAAGGTCATCGCCGGGTGGATCGCCAGCGGGATGCAGCCGTCCCGGGCCAGCGGCTCGAGAATGCCGATCCCGTTGGCGCCGGACGTGTGGACCACGATGGTTCCGGGCCGCACCGCCGACGTCGCCGCCAGCCCGGACACCAGCCCGGCGAGCTCGCTGTCGGGCACCGCGAGCAGCAACAGCTCGGCACCGGCGGCCACCTCCGGCGGCGCCGCCACCGGGGTGTCGGGCAGCCGGCGCTCGGCGCGCTGCCGGGACGCACGGGAGATGGCGCTACACGCCACCACGACGTGGTCCGCGCGCTCCAGCGCGACACCGAGGGCGGTGCCGACCCGGCCGGCCGAGATGATTCCCACCTTGAGCCGAGCCGGGCGCAGACCGTCGAACTGCACCATCGCAGACGACCTCACAGAATCTTGTTTCGTTCCGGTCCCACTTGGTGGGTACCGTTCGGTCAGTACGACTGTAGTCGATTACCAGGCGTTACCCAATGTGAGGAAGCTCCCAGCTCAGCTCTCGCGGCGGCGGCGCCGGCCTCCTTCGGAGGGCTGCACCTGCAGGCGGGCCAGCAGGTCGGCGACCCCCAGCAAGACGGCCCCGACGGCGCCGGCGAAGGCAGCTCGACGGGTGGTCAGTCGGTCGCCGACCTGCTGGCCCGCCTGCAGGTGCAGCCCTCCGAAGGAGGCCGGCGCCGCCGCCGCGAGAGCTGAGCTGGGAGCTTCCTCACATTGGGTAACGCCTGGTAATCGACTACAGTCGTACTGACCGAACGGTACCCACCAAGTGGGACCGGAACGAAACAAGATTCTGTGAGGTCGTCTGCGATGGTGCAGTTCGACGGTCTGCGCCCGGCTCGGCTCAAGGTGGGAATCATCTCGGCCGGCCGGGTCGGCACCGCCCTCGGTGTCGCGGCGGCCGGTGGGGACACGACCGGGGCCTCGTCGCCGGGCAAGGAATTGCGGGCGCCGTAGTCGCGGTACTCCGCAGAGTGACGCGACCGCGCCCGGCGACCGGAGTCGCCGTACGGCGCAGGCGGGACCGGCTCGACGGGCATCCCATCCCAGGCGTCGTCGACGCCCGAATGCCGGGCGCGCCGCCGTCCGCCGGCCGATTCGCCCGGCGAATCACCGCCGACCCAATTGCTGCCCGGCGTGCCGGGTGGCAACCACAGCCCTCCCGCGGCGGCCGGCTGCCAGCCCTGGCCCGGCCAGTGCGCCTGCGGCTGCCGTTGGGGTTCCGGCGCCGGTTCGGGCTGCGGCTCCGGTTGGAACTGCGCCGCCGGCGGCGATGACGGTTGCTGACGCGGCTCGAACCGTTGTTCCGCCGGTCGCGCGTACGCGGACTCCTCGGCGTATGCGGGCTGCTCGGCGTACGCCGGATCCGGCGCCGGTTCGTACTGGTTGCGGACCCGTTCACGGCGGGGCGGCGGCTGCTGGCGAGGCGGGATCAGCGGTTCTTCGGGCACGTCGATGATGGCGTCGTCGCGGTTGTCCTGCGGCACCGACGTCACGCGGTCGCTGGACACCCAGTCGACGGGGTTGTCGCGCGGGTTTTCGCCGTTGCGATCCCACTCGCTGTACGCGCGCTCCGGCTGCGGCTCGGCCTCGGGCGTTCCCCCGAGGGCCGGGCGCTGCGCCAGGTCGGTGTCGAACAGGATTTCCAGGCTGGTCCGCAGGGCGGACAGTTCCGCACGCAACTCAGCCAGATCGTCGGCGGCCTGGGCGCGCAGCTCGGAGGCCAGCTCGCGGCGCAGCTGCGACTCCACGGTCAGTTCGTATTCACGCCGGGCCGAGATCTCCCGGTCCAGCTGCAGGTCGTAGACCAGCTTGAGGTCGCGGACCCGGGACTGATCGGCGTCGCTTTGGCGTCGATAGAGCACGGAAACGAAGGCGCCGGCGACTGCGGCCCACAGCGCCAGGATTACAGCGAGCTTGAGAAGTTCCACCCGATTGGTGAAAACCAATGCGGAGCTGGCCCCCATCGCGAGGACCAGCAACGCGGTCAAGAGCACCCACCCCGGCCTGCGGCCGCCGCGCCGCACCCGGGCGCCGCGGGACAGAACGGTCATGGCCTGAGAGTACCTGCGCGAGGTCAATCCGCGTGTCGCGTGCCTCCGGCGATTCTCACCCGGGCTTGCCAGTGCTAGCTTTCCGCGCCCTCGCCGTGCTCGGTCGGATCCTGCGGTGACTTGCAGCAATGTTGCAGCCACAGCGCGGCAACGAGCAGCGCCAGCGCGCTGACGGCCGCGACCACGGTCCCCGTGGTGTCCTCGGCGGCCGCCCGCAACCACGATTTGCGGGGCAGGAAGTACACCAGGATGCCGACCCACCAGCCCAGCATCAACGCGCCGACCCAGGCCGAGGCCTTGGCGACCATCAGGCTGCGCGCCACCGCGAGCGGATGCAGCCAGCCCGGGCCGGAGCCGATCTCGCCCTCGCTGATCTTCGCCCGCACGTAGCGCGCCCACAGCGCCTCGACGACGGCCACCGCCAGCAGCGACAGGCCGGTCCACACGGTGATCGGCGGAAACCACCGGTATAGGCCCTTGACCAGCAGGTATCCCACCACGGCGGCGCCAACCACCGCGGCGGTCAGGTCACGCTTGCGGGTGGGTCCCATCAGGTCGTCGGCCCCCGATCGGCCGGCTTCCCGTTGAACCGCAGGGTCAGGTCGGTCGGCCGGACGCCGTCCCGGTCGGCCGCTTCCAGCTGGGCGAGCAGGCCCGCGACCGGCTGCGGACCATCGGCCAGGGTCAGCCGCGCGTCCGGCTCGACGTCCAGCCAGGGAATGAGTACGAATGCCCGGAGGTGGGCCAGCGGGTGCGGCAGCGTCAGGTTGTTCTCCCGGGAGATCACCTCGGTCGGGCCGTAGCAGGCGATCAGGTCGACATCGAGGGTGCGCGGCCCCCAGCGCTCCCCGCGCACGCGGCCCGCCGCCCGCTCGAATTCCTGCGCGCGGCGCAGCCAGGCCTGCCCGTCCCGGGACGGGTCGTCGGCGATCACCACCGCGTTGAGGAACGGCGCCTGATCCACCCGGCCCCAGGGGTCGGTCTCGTACACCGGTGACACTGCGCGCACCGTCTCCCCCAGCCGGTCGACGACGGACTGCAACCGGGCCAGCCGGTCGCCCAGGTTCGAGCCGATCGACAGCACCACGCGTGTCATAGGGCCCCGCCCGCCGGAACCACCGAACCGCGGCCGCCGCGGCGCGACCGCCGCACCACCACGGCGACGTCGGCGAACTGCTGCGGGATCGGAGCCTGCGGCTTGTGCACCACCACCTCGACGGCGTGCACGCGCTCGTCGTCCATCACCTGGTCGGCGATCTGGGCTCCGACCGTCTCGATCAGGTTGCGCGCGGGCCCCGCCACCACGTCGGCGGCCAGCCGGGCCAGCGCCGCGTAGTCATAGGTGTCGGCCAGTTCGTCGCTGGCGGCGGCGCCGGCGAGGTCGATCCACACCGTGATGTCGACGACGAAGTCCTGACCGTTGGCACGCTCGTGGTCGAACACCCCGTGTTGTCCGCGAACCGTCAAGCCGCGCAATTCGATTCGATCAGCCATTGTCTCCAGCCAGTTCCGTGTGCGACCCGCCGGTCCAGGCCGCTACGACCTTGAGGGCATCGACCGTGGCCCGCACGTCGTGCACCCGCACCCCCCGGGCGCCGTGCAGGGCGGCCAGCGCCGACACCACTGCGGTGGCCGTCTCGCGCCCGTCGGGCGGTCGCGGCGCACCGTCGACCCCGGCTAACAACGTACCGAGGAACCGTTTGCGCGACGCACCCAGCAGCACCGGGATGCCGGTGGCGACCAGCTGCGGCAGGGCATGCAGCAGCGCCCAATTGTGTTGTCCCGTCTTGGCGAACCCCAATCCGGGATCGATCATCAACTGGTCGGGGTCGACACCGGCGGACACCGCGGCGTCGACGCTGGCCAGCAGCTCGTCGCGCACCTCGCCCACCACGTCGCGGTACTGCGGCGCCGCGTGCGGGCGCTCGGCCGACACCGATCGCCAATGCATCAGCACCCACGGCACTTTCGCGTCGGCCAGCAGGGGCGCCATCGCGGGATCGGCACGGCCGCCGGACACGTCGTTGACGATGCGCGCTCCGCCGCACAGCGCCGCGCGCGCGACATCGGCGTGCATGGTGTCGATGCTGACGGTGATCCCTTGAGCCGCAAGCGCTTTGACGACGGGTATAACCCGGGCGGTTTCGACCCGGGGGTCGATCCGGGTGGCGCCGGGCCGGGTCGACTCTCCCCCGACGTCGACGATGTCGGCGCCGTCGGCGACCAAGGCCAACCCGTGCGCCACCGCCTTGTCGGGATCGAGGTAGCGGCCGCCGTCGGAGAACGAATCGTCAGTGACGTTCAGAACTCCCATTACCTGCACGGGCGCCGGACTCACTTACGCAGGATCAGGTCGAGCGCCTCGGCTCGAGAAGCCGCGTTGGTTTTGAACAGGCCGCGCACCGCCGAGGTGGTGGTGACCGCTCCGGGCTTACGCACGCCGCGCATCGCCATGCACAGGTGCTCGGCCTCGACCACGACGATCACGCCACGCGGGTTGAGCTTTTTCACCAGGGCGTCGGCGATCTGGCTGGTGAGCCGCTCCTGCACCTGGGGCCGCTTCGAGTACAGGTCGACCAGTCGGGCGATCTTCGACAGGCCGGTGACCCGGCCGTCGTTGCCCGGGATGTAGCCGACGTGGGCCACACCGTGGAACGCCACCAGGTGGTGCTCACACGTGGAGTACAGCGGAATCTCCTTGACCAGCACCAGTTCGTCGTGCTCCTCGTCGAACATGGTGTTCAGCACGCTGTCGGGATCCGTGTAGAGCCCGGCGAACATCTCGCGGTAGGCGCGCGCGACGCGAGCCGGTGTCTCGCGCAGGCCGTCCCGGTCGGGGTCTTCGCCGATCGCGTGCAGCAACTCGCGGACCGCGGCCTCGGCGCGCTCCTGATCGAACGCGCGCGTCGCGGGCACCGCGGTATCCGGCCCCAAACCGCGTAAGGCCATCGAATCCTCCGTTTGCTCAGCCGTGAGCCGGCGGGTTGGACCGGCTCACGTCGTCATCCTGCCGGTCCGGCGACCCACCGTCCGGGGCGGGTTGGCCGGGCGGCGGATACGGCGGATACGGCGGGTACGACGGGTGCGCCTGACCCGGGTGACCCGCTCCACCCTGCTGACCGGGATAACTTTGCTGACCGCCGGGATGGCCTTGCGGTCCCGGGTAGCCCTGGGGGCCCGGGTAACCGCGCGGCGGTTGCTGCCAATAGGGCTGCTGCTGCCCGGGCTGCGGATGCCAGTAAGTCGGCTGTTGTTGCTGCGGCGGCCAGCCGGGCGCGCGCCAGCCGGCGGGGGCCCCGTAGTCGGGTTGGGTGGGACCCTGCGGATCACCCTGCCGATTACCGCCACCCTGAGCGCCATGAGAACCGTTGCCGCCGTTGGCGTTTCGATCGGCATCCAGCCGCGCGGCGGCGGCCGCCTCGCTGGCCCGGGCGATGGCCGCCTTGAAGGCCGGCTCGGGGGTCGGCGGCGGCCACGGCTCACCATGTTCGACGACTTCGGCGGCCGTATCCCGTCGGACAAACCGCCGATCAAGACGCCCGGCGAGCTGGCCATCGAGCGCGGTGAGCCGTGGCCGCCGCCGACCCCCGAGCCGGCCTTCAAGGCGGCCATCGCCCGGGCCAGCGAGGCGGCCGCCGC
>NZ_LZMG01000061.1:0-2813 GCF_001673615.1 Mycobacterium sp. 1245499.0 | reverse complement strand
CTCGGTGGTGGGGTACGAGGTCGAATTCTTCAGCGGAATGGTGTCGCCGCTCTTGAGCAGTTCGTGCGACGGGTTCGGCGGCGCGGCCAGCTCGACGTGCTGGGAACCCAGCAGCGACGTCTGGCCGATCTTGGCCGTGGCGTTCTTGGGCAACTTGACGTTCTTGTCCACACCGAGCGTCAGGGTGGCGATCCAGTTCTTCAGGTTGATGGCCTTGATCGAGCCGACGAAGACGTCGGCGACCATCACCTTGCTGTTGCCGTTGATCGCCAGGGTGTCGGGCACCTGCACGTAGAGGGTCATGGCCTTCGACCCGCTGCCGGGTCCACCCGGGATCGAGACGTTGGAGATGCCCTTCCAACCACACGAGCTCAACACCGTCGCGGCCACCAGCAGGGTCAGCCCTTGCCACGCCCGATGGCGGATCAGCCGAAGCGCGCCCCTCACTGCCCACCTCCAAAGTCAGCGGGTACCGGCGGCCCGCCCGCGTTCGGCGCGGGCGCGGACACCGGCGCCGGTGTCGGGGCGACCGGGCCCGGGACCACATCCGGTCCGGGCGGCGGCGGTTGGATCGGCACCGGCGCGTTCAGCCCGATGGGCGGCACGATCGGGTTCTCGTCGTAGGCGTTCGGCGGACCCGGCGGGGTCTGCAGGTTCGACTGGACGGGTTCGATGTTCGGACCACCCATCAGCTCACTCAGCGATTCGGGGGTCATCAGGCCCGCGGTGATCGGCCCGACCTGCTGGCCCTGCATGCCGGGAGCGACGATCCAGCCCGGCTGGGTGTTGCGGTGCGACGTCGGGGTGTCCGGCACCCAGATGCCGGGAACGGTGGTGTCTTTGTATCCGTTCGGTGGGTGCAGCCGGTCCTCGGAATACGCGACTTCCTTGGGCAGCGTCTCCGCCGTGCTGAACAGGTTCAAGCCGAACGGCGGGTAGTTGAACTTGATCGCGTCGAGGATCGGCGAGAGGTACTGCGCACACAGTTCGGCCGACTCCTGGTAGCCCAGCCGACTGCCGGCCTGGATCGCGCTGCAGATGAACTGCATCGGGTTCGCGAAGTTGGTGATCGACGGGATGGCGACCACCGAACCGTGCGACGGGTGATAGATCTGGTTGATGTTCGCCGCGGCCGTCGGCAGCACGTGCAGCGCGGTCTCCAGCCCGTTCAGCGGATCCGGTTGCAGCAACGCGTTCGTCGCGGTCTCGAGGTTGTTGATGTCGTGGGTCAGCACGCCGCGGTTCTGGTCCAGCCAGGGGCGCACGGTGGTGAGCAGGCTGTCGAACTGCTGGATCGCGTTGGCCAGGTCGTTGTCGTTGTGCGCCAGCCGGGTGGTGAAATCCGCCAGGTTCTGGTTGAGCGCGACGAACTGCTGGTCGTCCTGGTGCAGCGCGTTGACGAACAGCGCCAGGCTGCGCACCACCGCAAAGAAGTCGCCGCGACCCTCGTTCAGCGCGGTCAGTGCCTGCGACAGGTTGGTCAGCGTGGTGTTGATTTGCTTGCCCTTGCCGGCCAGGCCGTCGGCGAAGGACGTGATGACCTCACCGAACGGCCCCGTCGGCTGCTCGGGTGTGGGGCCCAGCTTGGAGATGATGTTGGTGATGCTGTTGCGCAGCTGGTCCCACTCCACCGGCACCTGGGTGCGCTCCTCGGGGATCACCGCGTTGTTGGCCAGCACCGGACCGCCCTTATAGGCCGGCTCCAGCTGAATGGACCGCGAGGCCACCAGGGTCGGGTTGAGGATCACCGCCGAGGCGTTCGCCGGAACCTTGTACTTGTTCTCGTAGTGGAAGGTGACCTTCATTTTGTTGCCGCTGGGCTCGATCTTGTCGATCGCGCCCACGCGCAAGCCCATGATCTGGACCTTGTCGCCCGGGTACAGCGCGTTCGCCGCCGGGAAGTAGGCCACCACGGTGTTGTTGGTCAGCTTCTCGTACAGCCGCCAGCCGACGTAGCCGACGACGAGAGCCAACACGATCACCAGCGATCCGATGATCACCGATGTCCGCGTCATCTTCGGTAACCGAATGTTGCGGACGTCAAAGATGGTGCTCAATTCTGGCTACCTCCCCCCGCTGCGCCGCTGCCTCCGGTTCCGCCCGGGTTGATGAACGGTGCCGGCAGCTGGTTACCCGGCCCGGGTGGCGCGGCGGGCCCCGGCGGGAAGCCCGGCGCGAACGTCGACGGTGGCGGCGTCGGCCCGGCCGGCGCCAGGTTCTCGGTGCGCGCGCCCGGCGGTGCTTGCGCCGGCAACGGCACCGGGGTGCCCGGAACGTCTGGCGGCGGGTCGCCCGGCCGGCCCGCGATCGGGATGCCCGGCGTGGGCGGCAGACCGTTGGGGTTGGGCGGCGACGTCATCACGTCGACCGGCGCGGGGAAGCCCGGCCCACCGAACGGGCCCGTCGTCGCGCCCGCACAGGGCAACGGGTTCCACGGCCGCGGCAGACCCTCGTCCCCGACGGTGACGTTGCCGCCCGGATTGGCCGGCGTGTACGAGCACGGCGATCCCGGCGGGACGGCCGGACCCGGGTGATCGGGCGTGCCCTCGAGCACCGGCGGTGCCGGCGGCGGCGCGCCGTTGGGGAACCGGGTGCCGTTGGGGTCGGGGAACCGGTAGGCCGGCAATCCCGCACTGCGCCAGAAGTTCTCCGGGTCGATGCCGCGCTTCTTGAAGGCGGCGTCTACCCAGGGCTGCGAAATCTGGTACAGCGCCAGGTTGTGCAGCACCACCTTGAAGAACGGGCCGGAGGCGATGGCCTCGTTCAGCGACGGCAGAAACTTGCCGACCTCGGTGAAACCGTTGGCCAGATCG
>NZ_LZMG01000060.1:0-3182 GCF_001673615.1 Mycobacterium sp. 1245499.0 | reverse complement strand
GCCGCGCACCATCCGCCGGCTCGCGCTGCCGATCCTGTTGTTCTGGGTGGCGCTGGCCGCCATCACCAACATCGCCGTCCCGCAGCTAGAAGACGTGGGCAAGACCCACAACGTGGCGCTGAACTCCCCAGATGCGCCGTCGCTCAAGGCGATCAAGCGCATCGGTGAGAAGTTCGGAGAGTTCAACACCGATAGCTCGGCGATGATCGTGCTGGAGGGCGACAAACCGCTGGGCGCCGACGCCCACCGGTTCTACGACGAGATGGTCCGCAGGATCGAGCAGGACCACAAACACGTCCAGCACGTCCAGGATTACTGGGGCGACACGTTGACCGCGGCCGGGTCGCAGAGCAGCGACGGCAAGGCCGCTTACGTTCAGGTGAACCTCGCCGGCAATCAGGGCTCGGCGTTGGCCAACGAGGGTGTCGGGGCGCTGCGCGACATCATCGAGCGCATGAAGCCGCCGCCGGGCGTCAAGACCTATGTGACGGGTGCGGCGCCGCTGATCTCCGATCAGTTCGACGTCGGCAGCAAGGGCACCGCGAAGGTCACCGGGATCACCATCGGGGTGATCGCGCTGATGCTGTTCTTCGTCTACCGCTCGGTGCTCACCACGCTGCTGGTGCTTGCCACCGTCCTCATCGAGATGTCCGCGGCCCGAGGCCTTGTCGCGTTCCTGGGTAATGCCGGCGTGATCGGGCTGTCGACGTATGCCACGAATCTGCTCACGCTGCTGGTGATCGCGGCCGGCACCGACTACGCAATATTTTTCGTCGGCCGCTATCAGGAGGCGCGCGGCGCCGGCGAGGATCGCGAAAAAGCCTTCTACACCATGTATCACGGCACGACGCACATCGTGTTGGGTTCGGGGCTCACCGTCGCGGGCGCGGTGGCCTGCCTGAGCTTCACCCGGTTGCCCTACTTCCAAAGCCTGGGTATCCCAGCCGCATTGGGTATCCTCGTCGCGCTGTTCGCCGCGCTCACGCTGGGGCCGGCGATCCTCACCCTGGGCGCCATGGTTGGCATCTTCGACCCCAAACGGGCGATCCGAACCCGCGGCTGGCGGCGGATCGGCACCGCCATCGTCCGCTGGCCCGGAGCGGTGCTCGCGGCGGCGTGCGCGCTGGCCCTGGTGGGCCTGCTCGCCCTGCCCGGCTACAAGACCAGTTACGACACCCGCCCGTACATGCCGGCCAGCGCGCCGGCCAACATCGGGTACACGGCCGCCGAGAAGCACTTCTCGCGGGCCCGTCTGGAGCCCGAATTGTTGATGGTCGAAACCGATCACGACATGCGCAACCCGGAGAGCATGCTCGTGCTGGACAAGGTGGCCAAGGCGGTGTTCCACGTTCCGGGTGTGGCGCAGGTGCAGACCATCACCCGGCCGCTGGGAACCCCGCTCGTCCACAGCTCACTCGCCTTCGTGGTCAGCAATTCCAGTGCGGCGCAACAGCAAAACCTGACCTATCAACAGGATCGGGCCAACGACGCGCTCAAGCAGGCCAACGAGCTGAGCAAGACCATCGACATCCTCAAGCAGCAGTACGCCTTGCAACAACAACTTGCCGGCACCACCCACGAGGAGACCGAAAGTTTCCGCGACACGCTCGTCACCATCCGGGACCTGCGCGACAAGATCGCGAACTTCGACGACTTCTTCCGCCCGGTGCGCAGCTACTTCTATTGGGAGAAGCATTGTTACGACATTCCCGTCTGCTTCGCGTTCCGGTCGCTGTTCGACGCGCTCGACGGCATTGACCAGCTCACCGAAAAGTTCGAAAACCTCACGGCCTCCCTCGACAAGCTCGACGCGCTGCAGCCGAAACTGACGGCGCTGATACCGCCGCAGATCGCGAGCCAGCAGACCAATCGCGATCTGACTCTTGCGAATTACGCCACGCTGTCCGGGATCTACGCGCAGACCGCGGCCGCGATCGACAACGCGACGGCGCTCGGGCGCGCCTTCGACGCGGCCAAGAACGACGACACCTTCTACCTGCCGCCCGAGGTGTTCAACAACCCCGACTTCAAGCGTGGGCTGAAACTGTTCCTGTCCCCGGACGGCAAGGCCGTCCGGATGATCGTCACCCACGAGGGCGATCCGGCTACGCCGGAAGGCATTTCGCACATCGACCCGATGGCCAAGGCGGCACATGAGGCCCTGAAGGGCACGCCGATGGCCGACGCGCACGTTTATCTCGGTGGCACCTCCTCGACCTATAAGGACATCCAGGACGGCGCCAAATACGACCTGATGATCGTGGCGTTCGCCGCGCTGAGCCTCATCCTGCTCATCATGATGATCATCACGCGCAGCCTGATCGCCGCGCTGGTGATCGTGGGCACCGTCGCGCTATCGCTGGGGGCGTCCTTCGGACTCTCGGTCTTGGTGTGGCAGTACATCTTCGGCATCGAGCTGTATTGGGTCGTGCTGGCGCTGGCGGTGATCCTGCTGCTGGCGGTGGGATCGGACTACAACCTGCTGTTGATCTCGCGGTTCAAGGAAGAGATCCATGCGGGCCTGAATACCGGCATCATCCGGGCCATGGCCGGCTCCGGCTCGGTGGTCACCTCGGCGGGCATCGTCTTCGCCGTCACCATGTGTGCGTTCGTGTTCAGCGGTTTTCAGGTGCTCGGTCAGATCGGGACGACGATCGGGCTCGGCCTGTTGTTCGACACGCTTATCGTGCGGTCATTCATGACGCCTTCTGTCGCAAGGCTTCTCGGGCGCTGGTTCTGGTGGCCACAACGGGTGCGGCCACGCCCGGCCAGCACCATGCTGCGGCCCTACGGCCCACGCCCGGCGGTTCGACAGCTGCTGCTGTGGGAGGACGACGACCCTGTCGCGATGTCGGGATCGAGGTCCGCATCGATGGCCGGATCGAAAGCGCAGGCGCCCTAGCGCGACCTGATTTCGGCTCACGGATCGGGATTCGCGGTGTGTGCAGTGGGCCGAGGCTGTGCCTGTCGGGCATGGGCTGGGGGATGCGTGCACCGAACTCTTCAGCGGGCATCCGGCGGCCCGGACTTGTCGGTGGTGGCTGTGATGATGGCGTCATGTCTCCGACCGCGACTGCAGCCAGCGTCGAAGCGTCCCCGAAGGAACGTCTCGAGGAGCTCTTCGACGAACTGGCGGAGTTGACCGGTCAGCGTAATGCGATTGATGGGCGCGTCGTGGAGAT
>NZ_LZMG01000059.1:0-3639 GCF_001673615.1 Mycobacterium sp. 1245499.0 | reverse complement strand
ACACCGGGCCGGCCGCGCGATCACGATGGCCAGACCCGAGGTGCCCACGCTGCCCAGCTGCCAGGCGCCGTGGGCGCGGTCGCGCAGCTCCGGCCACCGGTGGGCCAACATGTTTCGCGCGCTGAACAGGACCAGTATCAGCCAGAACGTCAGGCCGACCACGCCGAGCACCCGCGCCACCCACACGTTGGACGACAAGCGCGTGTCGATCACCGCGCAGGCGGCCACGAAGGTGATCAGCCGCAGGGTGACGTCGGGATCGGTCAGATCCCAGCCCAGCCCCTGGCCCGGTTCGCAGGCCTTCGCCACGACCAGGGCGACCAGAAACAACAGCCCGAGGGTGGCGATGACGCCCATCGTGTCGCTGATCAACCGGTAGCCGTGATTGTGCGCGCCGATCGACAAGATTCCCGTCGCCATCACCGCCGCGAACACATCGGGTGAGGGCTCGACATCGGCGAACCGGATCGTCACGGCTCCTCGTGAAGCTCCACGACGAGGTGCCGAATGCCGGTGTGCCGGTTGCTGCGGGCCCATTCGACCGGCCGGACGACCCGCGCCCCGCCGAACCGGGAGAGCAGTTCTTCGAACAGCACCCGCAGCTCCAACCGGGCCAGGTTGGCGCCCAGGCAATAGTGCACACCCTGGCCGAAACCCAAGTGCGGATTGGGCTTTCGGGCAATATCGAATTCGTTGGCACGCTCGAACACGCCGGCGTCGCGATTCGCCGAGCCTTCCCAGATCTGTATCTTCTGCCCGGCCTCGATCGACTGACCGCCGAGGGTGACGTCGCGGGTGGCGGTGCGCCGCTTGGAGGGCGACGGCGACGTCCACCGCACCATCTCCTCGACGGCCGTGGGCAGCGCCCCGAGATCGCCGCGCAGCGACCGCATTTGGTGCGGGTGGTCGGCCAGCGCCAGTAGGCCGCCCGCGACCGCGTTGCGGGTGGTCTCCGCGCCGGCGCTGAACAGCAGACTGAAGAACAGGTACAGTTCGAGGTCGGACAGGGCCGATCCCTCAGCGTCATCGAGCATCGCGTTGGCGACCACCGACAACATGTCATCGGTCGGGTTTGCACGCTTGGACGCGATCAGCTGCTGACCGTATTCGTACATCCGCGACCCGGCCGCCGCGTCTCTTTCGGAGACCGAAAGCTGCGACAGGGAAGCCTTGCGCGAACCACCGAAATCGAACTGCGGCTCGATGGCCTCGAATAACCAATGCCGTTCGGATTCAGGGACTCCCAGCAGGATGCAGATCATCTGCATCGGCAGCTCGGCGGCGATGTCGACCAGGAAGTCGAACGGCTCACCCGGGACCACCGCGTCCAGCAGCCGGCGCGCCCTGCCCCGCAGGTCGTCCTCTATCAGGCGGATCATCCGCGGCGTCAGCCCGGAGCTGACCAGTCGCCGAATCTGCGAATGCCGCGGATCGTCCATCATGTTGAGCACCTGGCCGGCGATCGCCAGGTCCTGCAGCAGCGTCCCGCCATAGGGCCTGGCGCCACCGGTGACCGAGGAGTAGGTCACCGGATCCTTGAGCACCTCAAGGGTTTCCGCGTAGGTGGCGACGGACCAGAAGCCCTCACCGTCGGGGGTGTTATCGGTCGGTGCGTGCCAGTACACCGGCGCCTCTCGCCGATGGATGGCGAACAGCTCGTGCGGAAAACCGTTGGCGAAGTTGTCCAGATCGGTGAAGTCGATCGAAGCGAGCGCGCCGGCCAGCGTCACAGGATCGCACCCGGGGCGTACTTGGCCGCGTCCGGGTAGCGGCTCACCAGCGCGTCCACCTGCGCCGCTACCTCGTCCACCTGGTCGCCGGCGGCACCGGTGAACGCCTTCTTGTCGGCCAGCGCCGCGTCCAGCGCCGCCCGGTCCAGCGGCAGCCGATCGTCGGCGGCCAGCCGGTCCAGCAGGTCGGGCTCGGCGCCGTGCTCGCGCATGGCCAACGCGGTGGCCACGGCGTGTTCGCGGATCACGTGGTGGGCGGCCTCGCGGCCCACGCCGGCGCGCACCGCGGCGATCAACACCTTGGTGGTGGCCAGGAACGGCAGATAGCGGTCCAGCTCGCGGTCGATCACCGCCGGATAGGCGCCGAACTCGTCGAGCACCGTAAGGAAGGTCTCGATCTGGCCGTCGATGGCAAAGAAGCTGTCCGGCAACGCGACTCGGCGCACCACCGAGCAGAACACGTCACCCTCGTTCCACTGCGCACCCGCCAGTTCGGCGGTCATCGACGCGTAACCGCGCAGCACCACCTGCAGACCGTTGACCCGTTCGCAGCTGCGTGTGTTCATCTTGTGCGGCATCGCCGACGAACCGACCTGCCCCGGCGCGAATCCCTCGGTGACCAGTTCATGGCCGGCCATCAGCCGGATGGTGTGCGCCAGCGAGGACGGTCCGGCGCCCAGCTGCACCAGCGCGGAGAGCACGTCGTGGTCCAGCGAACGCGGATACACCTGCCCGACGCTGGTCAATACCGTTGCGAAGCCCAGGAATTCGGCGACGCGCCGCTCGAGCTCGGCGAGCTTGGCCGCGTCGCCGTCCAGCAGGTCGAGCATGTCCTGCGAGGTGCCCATCGGGCCCTTGATGCCACGCAGCGGGTAACGGTCGATCAGCTCGCGCAGCCTGGTCAACGCGATCAAGGTCTCCTGGGCCGCCGAGGCGAACCTCTTGCCCAGCGTGGTGGCCTGCGCGGCGACGTTGTGGCTGCGCCCGGCCATCACCAGGTCGCGATACGCCACCGCCCGCTCGGCCAGCCGCGCCGCGACCGCCACGCCGTGCGCGAAGACCAGTTCCAGCGAGCGCCGGATCTGCAGTTGCTCCACGTTCTCGGTCAGATCACGACTGGTCATGCCCTTGTGCACGTGCTCGTGACCGGCCAGCGCGTTGAACTCCTCGATGCGCGCCTTGACGTCGTGGCGCAGCACCCGTTCGCGGTCCGCGATCGAGGCCAGGTCGACGTCCTCGATCACCCGCTCGTAGTCGGCGATCGCCTCGGGAGGCACCGCGACGCCCAGTTCGGCCTGCGCGCGCAGCACGGCCAGCCATAGCCGGCGCTCGCCGATGACCTTGGCCTCCGGCGACCAGATCGCGACCATCTCGGCACTGGCGTACCGGGTGGCCAGCACATTCGGAATGCTCACTTGGTCCTCACGAACACACAGCTTACGGTCGCGGCCATAGCCTATGCGGATGTACTTCGCCGGCGTCGACCTCGCCTGGGCGGGTCGCAACCCGACCGGCGTCGCCGTCGTCGACTCCGGTGGCGCCCTGGTGAGGGTGTGCGCGGTCCGCGACGACGACGAGATCCTGGCCGCCCTGCTTCCCTACGTCCGCGGCGATTGCGTGGTCGCCTTCGATGCGCCGCTGGTGGTGAACAATCCGACCGGGCAGCGTCCCGCCGAGGCGGCGCTCAACCGCGATTTCCGCAGGTACGAGGCCGGCGCGCACCCCTGCAATACCGGCAAACCCGAGTTTGTCGACGGCCCCCGCGCGGGCCGGCTGGCCGTGGCGCTCGGCCTGGACGCGGACCCGCGATCACCGGCCGCGCGCCGGGCCATCGAGGTCTACCCCCACGCGGCCACCGTCGCGTTGTTTCGCCTCGAGCGCACCCTGAAATACAAGGCGAAGCCCGGCC